>CAYNRS010000075.1:0-7233 GCA_964399565.1 uncultured Ignavibacteriaceae bacterium | reverse complement strand
AGTCCTTGCAACTCACGCACAAGGACGTTAAAGGATTCGGGAACGTTGGGCTCGGGTAAATTGTCTCCCTTGACAACGGCTTCATAGACTTTTGCACGACCCACGACATCGTCCGACTTCACGGTGAGAATTTCCTGGAGAACATGTGCGGCCCCGTAGCCCTCGAGCGCCCACACTTCCATCTCTCCAAACCTCTGACCTCCAAACTGGGCCTTTCCACCGAGAGGCTGTTGCGTGATTAATGAATATGGTCCAATCGACCTGGCATGAATCTTATCGTCGACCATATGGGACAACTTCATCATATACAGATAGCCCACTGTTACTTCCTGGTCGAACGGCTCTCCCGTGCGGCCGTCAATCAGCGTCGACTTCGAGTTTTCGCTCAAGCCTGCTTTCTTCAAGTACTCTTGAACCTCTTCCCACGATGCGCCGTCAAAGATCGGAGAAGAGAATCGTTCGCCCAACTCACGGCCAGCCCAGCCCAGAGCGACCTCAAATAACTGACCAAGGTTCATTCGGGAAGGTACGCCGAGAGGGTTCAACACAATGTCAACCGGGCACCCGTTCGGAAGGAACGGCATATCCTCTACGGGCACGATGGTTGAGACAACGCCCTTGTTCCCGTGCCGGCCAGCCATCTTGTCGCCGACGGCAAGTTTGCGTTTCTTCGCAACGTATACCTTTGCGAGCTGAACAATGCCCGGAGCCAGCTCGTCGCCAAGTTGAATTTTGTTCTTTTCGTGGCGATAGAGTTCCTCTACTTCACTTTGCTTTTGCCGGAAGTTCTCGTAGACCTTCACGACAACATTGTGCTTGCGGGTGTCTTCAATCCAGTTCTGGGAAACATCAAGCTTCTCCAGATTACCGAGAGACTGGAATGTATCTTCCTTCAGTGCCGTGCCGCTTCGCAGGACGACGTTGCCGTCGCCATCACGAATACCGGCGGATTTCTCCCCGTTGAGCAGTTGGTCGAGCTTCCGGGCCAGTTTCTCTTCGAGTTCCTTTAATTCGCGGCGACGTGAACGGTCGAGCGCCTCCAGCTTTCGCTTATCCTCTTTCTTACTTTCGGTGTCCTTCTTCTTGCGGCTGAAGAGTTTTGTGGAAATCACGATGCCCTTCATGCCCGGCGGCGCTTTCAGCGAGGCGTCCTTCACGTCCCCAGCCTTCTCCCCGAAAATCGCCTTCAGCAGTTTCTCTTCGGGGGTTGGATCTGTTTCACCTTTTGGCGTGATTTTTCCGATGAGGATATCTCCCTCGTTGACCTCGGCCCCGACTCTCACGATCCCGTTCTCATCCAGATCCTTGGTTGCTTCTTCGCTCACGTTGGGAATTTCACGCGTGAGCTCCTCTTCACCTCGTTTTGTGTCACGAACCTGCAGTTCAAACTCCTCAATGTGAATTGAGGTAAACACATCTTCTGCCACAAGACGTTCACTCACGATAATGGCATCTTCAAAGTTAAAACCGCGCCACGGCATGAACGCGACAAGTACGTTACGGCCGAGGGCAAGCTCCCCATGGTCTGTGGCACAGCCATCCGCCAGCACATCACCCTTCTTAAATCGGTGTCCCTCTTTGACGACCGGTTTTTGGTTAATACAGGTATCCTGGTTCGTCCGCAAGAATTTGGTCAGTTTATATTCAACCCTTTTCTTATCGTCGAAACTGACGATGGCTTCCGTGCTGTTTTCATCGATGTCATATTGAACGACAATGTTGTCCGCGGAAACGGATTCAACCACACCATTCCGCTGCGCTGTGATGATCGTCCTCGAATCTCTTGCGAGCTTTTCCTCGAGCCCAGTCCCGACAATAGGAGCCACCGGCTGCAACAATGGAACCGCCTGGCGCTGCATGTTGGAACCCATAAGCGCGCGATTTGCGTCGTCATGCTCAAGGAACGGAATTAACGCTGCCGCGGCGCTGACAATCTGGTTTGGCGCAACGTCCATATATTGGATTTTTTCCGGCTCTGACAACGGGTAGTCACTCTGGTATCTCGCCTTGATTTTTTCTTCTCTGAAATGATTTTTCTCATCGATGGGCGCGTTCGCCTGCGCAATGGTGACCTCATCCTCCTTTTCCGCCGTAAGGAATTCGATGTCCTCCGAAATCCGTCCGTTCTTCACTTTGCGATAAGGAGTCTCAATGAATCCAAAATCGTTGATGCGTGCATGAATACACAGAGACGAAATCAAACCAATGTTCGGACCTTCCGGCGTTTCAATCGGACACAGCCGCCCATAGTGCGTGTAGTGAACGTCGCGCACTTCGAATCCCGCGCGTTCTCGTGTTAGACCTCCGGGTCCAAGTGCGGAAACGCGGCGTTTGTGAGTCATTTCCGATAACGGGTTCGTCTGGTCCAGGAATTGCGAAAGCTGATTCGTTCCAAAAAATGCATTGATGACGCTCGTAATGGTCCTCGCGTTGACGAGATCCTGAGGAGCGATCGTTTCGGTATCGCGCAGGTTCATTCTCTCACGAATAGTCCTGGTCATCCGTGAAAGTCCAATATTGAACTGCTGCGCCAACTGCTCACCAACCGTCCGGACACGACGGTTTCCGAGGTGGTCGATGTCGTCAACCGTTTTTCTTCCCTGCTGCAAATCCATCAGGTACTTCACAATCGCAATGATGTCTTCCTTCGTTAGAGTTGTGACAGTCAATGGAATGTCCAGCCCGAGTTTCGCATTAAGTCGATGGCGACCCACATCACCGAGGTCATAACGCTTCGGGTTAAAAAAGAGCCGGTCGATCAGGTTCTTTGCAGTGTCCAGATCAGGAGCTTCTCCCGACCGAAGCTGCGAATAGATCGCCTCCAACGCGTCTTCCTCGGAACGAGCCGAGTCCTTTTGAATTGTGTTCGCGATGACAGAACCGTGTGTCCCTTCGTCTGTCCGCAGAAATCGAATCTTCTTGATCTCCGCTTTCTTGATCTGCTTGATGTGGTCTTCGGTGAGCTTCGCATCCTTATTGATGAAGATTTCCCCCGTTTTCTTGTCAAAAACGTCGCTGCAGATGATGCGCTCGAGATAGTCCTTCAAATTGACCTTGTTGATATCGACGTCCTCAACGAGCCCGAACAGATCCATGATCGCGTCGTCCGAAGAATAGCCGAGCGCACGAAGAAGAGTCGTCACAGGAAATTTCTTCTTCCGGTCAATGTAGGCATACATGACATTATTGATGTCCGTGGCAAATTCAACCCACGAGCCGCGGAAAGGAATAATCCTCGCGGAGTACATCATCGTTCCATTCGGATGGACGGACTCACCGAAAAAGACTCCCGGCGAGCGGTGCAGCTGACTCACAATAACGCGTTCAGCACCGTTAATAATAAACGTCCCCCGATACGTCATGGCCGGAAGGTTGCCAAGGTACACTTCCTGTTCAATCGTGTCGGTGAATTCCTTGCTCCCCTCTTTTTTCGATGAGAGTCGGAGCTTGGCCTTGAGGGGGACAGCATACGTGAGGCCGCGTTCCTGGCATTCGACGACCGTGTACTTCGGTTTTTCCACATAGTACTCCACAAACTCCAGGAGAAAATTCTCCCGCGCGTCCGTGATGGGAAAATTCATTTCGAAGACCTGCTGCAAGCCGATCTTCTTGCGTCTCCGCGGCGGGATCTCTGACTGCAAGAAATTGTTGAACGAATCCGTCTGGACGTTGAGGAGGTCGGGTGTCTCGATGACGGAAGGAATCCGTCCAAAAGAGGTCCGGTCGTTTATTCCGTTGGGTGAATGTTTCAACGTGACCACTCCTTAAGGTTGAAAAACGTTGGAAAACTTGAAATGACAGGCTTCGAGAGCATCGTTGGTAAGAACAGCAGAAGCCGATGGCTCAAACCGCCCAAAACTGAGCGGGAGCCACCGGCTCTGAACAAGTTTTTGCGCAAAAAGCTCTGTTGTTGAAACAACGATTGGCTCGCAAAAGTTCTGGAGTTATTTCAGCTCGACTTGAGCGCCGGCTTCTTCCAGTTCTTTCTTGAGCTTCTCTGCTTCGTCTTTCGACAGACCTTCTTTGACAACTTTCGGCGCGCCGTCGACAAGGTCCTTCGCTTCCTTCAAACCCAGTCCGGTTGCCGCGCGAACAACTTTGATGACGTTAATCTTCTGAGCGCCGGCGTTCTTGAGTTCCACAGTGAACTCAGTCTTTTCCTCAACCGCCGCAGTGGCGCCACCGGCCGATGCTCCAGCCATCATGCCACCCATCATCACGGGCGCAGCCGCGGTGACTCCAAACTTGTCTTCAAGAGCCTTCTTCAACTCAACCGCCTCCAGAAGAGAGAGTTTTTCTATCTTTTCAACAATTTCGTTGACTGCTGACATAGTGATTCTCCTTAAGTAAATTAATTTCGGATTATGAAGCAGCTTCCTTTTTCTTGGCAATCTGGTCAACAACGCTCGCCAAATCGCGCGCAACAGCATACAGGATACCGACGATTCCTGTCATCGGCGACTGAAGACTGCCAAGGATGCTCGCGACAACATCTTTTCTTGACGGAAGTTTGGAGAGCTGGTCAAGCTTCGTCCCGTCGTAGACCTGCTTTTCAAGAACTGCGACCTTGAGCGCAAACTTTCCAGTCTTATCAGAAAACTTCTTGATAATTTTTGCCGGAGTCGTGACATCATCATACGAAAACGCGATGCCCGTGGGTCCGACAAGCTTGTCATACATTCGATCGTAACCTGTCACCCTCTCCAATGCCTTCTTGGCAAGCGTGTTCTTTACCACAGTGTACTCGACGCCGGATCTCCGGAATTCTCGTCGCAGCTCGGTTTCTTCTGCAACGTTCAACCCCGTAAAATCGGCGAAGTACATCGCGGTCGCGCGCGATGCTTTGTTGGCGACTTCGGCGATGATTGATTCTTTCTCACTGCGTTTCATAACTGACCTCTATCGTTCCTTACCCGATGAGAAGCCCTCCGGAGAGGCATCGAGTTAAGAATGGTGTTTGAGTGCGTAAACTCTTTTAGTGCGCAGCGACTTCGTTTCTGTCGATGCGAACGCCCGGCCCCATCGTGGTCGACAACGCGATACTCTTAATGTATTGGCCCTTCGCAGTCGCAGGCTTAAGCCGTACAATAGTGTTCAGAAACATGTGAATATTGTCGACAAGTTTCTGCGGCTCAAAGTTCGCTTTTCCGACTGACGAGTGAACAATGCCGTCCTTGTCGACACGAAACTCAATCTTCCCTGCTTTGACCTCCTTCACCGATTTCCCGATTTCCATAGTCACGGTTCCGCTCTTGGGATTGGGCATGAGCCCGCGAGGACCAAGAATTTTACCCAGTTTTCCGAGGTCTGCCATCACATCCGGCGTTGCGATAATGATATCCACATCGGCCCAACCTTGTTGGATCTTCTCAAGATAATCCTTGAAACCCACATGATCGGCGCCTGCTGCCTTTGCCTCCTCATCCTTGGGAGGTTTGGCGATCACGAGAACGCGAACGGCCTTGCCGATTCCGTGCGGGAGGGCAACGGTGCCCCTGATGGCCTGGTCGGCCTTCTTTGGGTCTACTCCAAGTCTGACCGCGATGTCCACAGATTCACTGAACTTTGCCGTTGCAGTTTCTTTCACTTTCTCAACGGCCTGCGAGATTGAATAATTTTTCTTTTCAACCTTCTTCGAAACGCTGGTGTACCGCTTGCTTCGCTTTCTCATAACGGACTCCGATATTCCTCTTTATTCTTCCACCACAATACCCATGCTTCGCGCTGTTCCGGCGATCATCATCATCGCAGATTCGACGTTGGAAGCGTTGAGGTCGGCCATCTTCATTTCGGCAATCTCACGGACCTGTTTTTTTGTGACTTTACCCACTTTGTTGCGGTTAGGCTCGCCAGAACCTTTTTCAACCTTCGCCGCTTTCAACAGGAGCGTGGCGGCAGGAGGAGTTTTGGTAATGAACGTAAACGATTTGTCGCTGAAGACCGTAATAATGACGGGAATAATCAGTCCCTGCTGCTCTTTCGTTCTCGCGTTGAACTGCTTGCAGAACTCCATAATGTTTATCCCCTTTTGTCCGAGAGCAGGGCCGACCGGCGGCGCGGGGTTCGCTTGGCCCGCAGGAATCTGCAATTTTACAAAACCTGTCACTTTTTTCATTTTTGAATTTCCTTTGCTTCTGAAAGGCTACTTTTCGGGCTCAACCTGCGAGAAATCCAACTCGACCGGTGTCTTTCTTCCAAAAATGCTTACTTCAACCTTCACCTTGAGTTTCTCGGGGTTTACTTCTTTGACAAATCCGTTGAAATTGTTGAACGGTCCCTCGACGACCTTCACAGGATCTCCAACCCGGAAGGGAATCTCCATGAGCACAACTTCTTCCTTCTGCTCCATCTTGCCGACCAGTCTGCGGACTTCATCAGGTTGAAGAGGGGCCGGGTTGTGTTTATCGGGCACAAATCCCAATACCGACGGCGCCTCCAGAATCAAGTGCGTTGTTTCTTTATCCAGCACTGCTTCCACGAGAACGTATCCAGGGAAAAAGTTCTTCACTTTTGTTTTCTTCTTGCCGTCTTTTACCTCGACGACCTTTTCAGAAGGAATCAGCACGCTCGACACCCGTTCTCCCAGGTTGGCCCTGGCCACTTCTGACTCGAGATACGCTTTTACTTTGGCCTCGTGGCCGGAATACGTTCGCACGACATACCATCGCTTTTCCACTGGTCCGCTCACTCTCTTAGAGAATCGATTGCATAGCTTTACTCACGACAAAGTCAACAACATAGGTGAACACAGAGATGATGAGCGAGACAATGATGACAATCTTAGTGGACTCCATGAGTTCTTCACGCGTCGGCCAGGTGACCTTTTCCATTTCCTTCTGCACATCTCTAAAAAAATTGAGTAGTTTTTCTTTCATCGAGTTTTGTCGTTGTTAAAAATCGTTGCGCACGTCAGGAGGGACTCGAACCCCCAACCTGCGGTTTTGGAGACCGCTGCTCTACCAATTGAGCTACTGACGTAGTTATTTCGTTTCCTTATGCGGCGTACGTTTGTTACACCATGGGCAGTACTTCTTGTACTCCACACGCCCTGTCTGCTTCTTCTTGTTCTTTGTGGTCGAATAATTCCTGCGCTTGCAGTTTGAACATTCAAGCGTAATAATGTCTCTCACGATGCGATCTCCAAGTGATTAGAAATTTCTGCTCTGAAACGTCTCGGTGAGCTTGCGACCGGGATTGAACCGGTGACCTCGTCCTTACCAAGGACGTGCTCTA
>CAYNRS010000074.1:0-7258 GCA_964399565.1 uncultured Ignavibacteriaceae bacterium | reverse complement strand
CGCGCTGGCCCAGGCGGGGTGTGGCGGGTCCACGATCAAGATTTCCAACCTGGACAAAATACCAGTTGCGGCAAAGGTTCATGACGTTGTGAAAAAAACCGATGTCGGAGTCAAGTATTTCACCCGTACGAGGGTCAACAACATGAGGTCCGTATGCATTCTGAATCTCCGACGGCAGCCATCGAATCGTCGCATAACGGGCGTCTTCTGCGCTCCAATTAGGATCTTCCTGGATGCTCGGCGCGTCTTTGGCAATAATTCCGTTCTTAAAGCCCGCTTTCTCAAATGCCACCTGCCAATCCTCGACTCCTTTTCTTAACCATGGACGCCATTTTGCGGGAACACCGGGGTCGATGTAGAACGTAATCGGTTTGACCGGTTCACTCAACCCGCCTCTTTGAATGGCACCAGGGTCTTTCGGTTCCAACCTCCATCGTGCAATGTAGCGTCTTTGTTCAGCACGCTGCGAGTCGTACCCGTAATCATATTGGTTGTAATTGAAGAACCCGACACGGTCGTCTTCCAGTCTTGGCATCATGGGCTTCTCCGGAAGGCGAACCATGGAATGGTGCATCGTAATAGTGATTGTGCTCAAATTATTTTGTGGAGGCTGGCTTGCTTCATACGTCAAGGTGGCCTCTGTTTCGATGTTCTCCGGAAACGTCTTTGAGTATTCCACAAAAGATCTTTTCGCATCGAGACGTTTTACCTGAAGGCGCGTGCGAGCCGACTTGCTCAGGCCCATTTCGAGAACATCGCTTGCGTACAAATCCGTAACATCGATGACCATATTTGCGCTGTCTTTGTTCAGCGCCTGAATGTCGAACGCCATGATGATGGGTGCGAGGTTGGCCTTTTTCACGGCGTACGAAACCGGCAAGCTGTCGGCAGCCACGGACGTAAAGAACGCGCTACGAAAAAGAAGCCGGTCCCCGACCCTCTCCCATCGAACGACCTGCCGATTCACCGCATCACCGCCGTATCCCAGCCCCGTCTGTATTCTCGACTGATTGCTGACCAGAAGAAATTCCTTTCCTAGTTGTTTCTCCGGTATTTCGAAGAACAACTTGTCCTTGATTCGATGAACGATGAAAACGCCCGTATCGGATTTGGCTTCCTTGGTTATTACTTCCGAGTAGGCTTTCATTCCGGATTTCTGGTCTGGTTTCGCAGGAGGCGTCTGGCTTATGCTCGCGTGGGAGAACAAGAAAGCCGTTGCGGTGCAAAAAATCAGAATCCTTTTTTTCATGGAAGTGGCCTTTCTGATATGTAGAAGAGAATTGAAGGACGTGTGATGGGTAAAAACAATACGTTGAATCTTCCTGAAAAGCAACAAAAGAGGAGAATTTTCTTTTGTGCAAAGTGTCAGTATATTAGCCGAAAAGAATTTCTCTCACGAACGTCTCACGGAAGAATCAATGTTATCTTCTGAAAAGCTCTCTGCGGCACGTTCACTCTTCCCTCACACATCCAGGAAGAAGATTTATCTCAACCATGCGGCAACGACACCATTATCAACGCCCGTAGTCGACGCAACGATTCGATACTTGGAACAACGGTCTGTCGGCACGCTGGAGAACTTCACCAATGACATGAAGATGATCACCGAGTGCCGGGACGCCATTTGCAAACTGATCAATGCCGAATCGTCCGACCGCATCGCACTTGTCGGCAACACCTCCGAGGCGCTCAATATTGTTTCAACAGGAATCCCCTGGAAATCGGGCGACAGGATTCTTCTCAATACTGCAGAGTTTCCTGCGAATGTCTATCCCTATGTGCATCTCAAAAACCTTGGGGTGGAAATTGATACATTGGAAGCACCGGGGGGACGTCTTCACCTGGAGCTCATTGAGCGGGGAATCAAGCCAAAAACACGGGTCGTGGCCCTCAGCGCTGTTCAGTTCCTGTCCGGCTACAAAGCTGATTTAGCTGCAATCGGCGATTTGTGCAGGAGAAAAGCCATACTGTTCGTCGTCGACGGAATCCAAGCCATCGGTGCCGTGTGTATCGACGTCCAACATATGAAGATCGATGCTCTCGCCACAGGATGTCAGAAATGGCAGCTGGGCCAGCAGGGAACCGGCTACCTTTATGTTACTGAAGAACTCCAGGGCAGTATCAGACAACAGCATGTGGGTTGGTTGTCGGCGGTAGATCCATGGGATTTCCGTAATTTCCGCCAGCCCCTTTCGCCAACTGCGCGTCGGTACGAACCGGGGACGCTGAATATTCCTGGATTCTGGGGAACACAGGCGGGACTGAACCTTCTTTTGGAATACGGGATCCAAAACATCGAGAGGCATATTCTGGCCCTCACTCGAATGTTGATTGAAGGATTACAGAACACAGACGGTGTGGAACTCGTCTCGCCAACCGAAGACAACCAACGAGCCGGCATCGTGACAGTGAAACCCACCGGCGTCAATGATCCACAGGAATTGTTCAATGAGATCTCAAAACACGACATCGCGATTTCGTTGAGAGAGGGTATGTTGCGGTTTTCACCTCACTTTTACAATTCCCCGGAGGATATTTCTTTTACCGTTGAAGCACTAAGGGAATGCTGCTCCGAGCAATGGGCCGGTTAGGCAGCGCGGAACGGCGAGAGTTTCTGCGAGGACTTCATCGCTTTGAATGAGAGATAGACAGAAGCACACAACGATACAACTGCGCCAAAAGTCAGCAGAGCATAACTTTCCTGCAATAGACAGAAATCATACGCTCCATGAAACCCTGCGGCCGAGGCCAGGACCCCAAGTCCGCCCTTAAGGATATAAAGAATGTTCTCAACGGTGGCGAACCCCATGGCAATCATCACGGAATAGACGATGCCGTCAAACGGTTCATTGAAATCCTTCCTGGGATATGCGGTCCAACGCAGAAATATATATTTGCTCCATTCCTCGCTCAGGCCAATGACGAAAAAAGCATGGATGGCCACGGAGAGCTTATTCTGCGACATCCCGGGGCCAAATTTTTCCGCACCAAGAGTGAGAAGAATCGCGGGGAGAACACTCACGGCACCGGCAAAAAAACACTGCACGAGAAGACTGAGCGGCTCTTTTTCGAATTTGTCCTTACAGTAGATGAAGACGGCGAGTGCGATGCCGGGGGCGAATGCGAGTGCAAGAAGAAGATAGGGCATAGATCTTCAAGGGTAGAACATAATACAAGACTGGAGTAGCAATGGCAATAACCATTTTCGTCACAGGAGGAACGTTTGACAAAGAGTACCACGAACTCGACGGCAGATTGTTCTTCAACAAAACGCATCTTCATGAGATGCTCCGGCTCGGCAGATGCAGAGTGAAAGCAAATATCAAAACACTCATGCTCGTCGACAGCCTGGAGATGACGGATGCGGACCGCCAGGAGATCCTTCGTCAGTGCGTCAAAGCGCGGGACAAACAGATTGTCATCACGCATGGAACGGATACGATGGAAACTACAGCTCGAGTTCTAGGGGAATCGGTAACAGGAAAGACAATTGTTTTGACGGGCGCGATGGTTCCTTACAAGTTCGGCAGCTCGGACGGGTTGTTTAATCTGGGAAGCGCCCTTGCTTTCGCTGAAACATTACCGTATGGCGTTTATATTGCCATGAACGGGAGGTTCTTCCGCTGGGACAATGTGACGAAGAACCGAAGGACAGGGTTTTTTGAGGAGCTGCGTTGAATCTACTGTGATTCATCCTCTTTCTGTGGGTGCTTCAAGACTTTGAGGAAAAAAGTTACTGTAAAATACGTGATAACAGACCAGGAGAGCAGCATCGTAATCCATGCGGAAGTAGTCATTCTTATTTCCTTTTTCTAAGATGAAGGAGGCCGTAACAGTGTGCTACGGTTCTGCCAAAAAGGAATCGAGAAGCGACTACTTAGAGGTACGAAGAGGTAGTAAGTGTGAGGAGAATTTCGGAGGAGAACAACCGGGGAACTTCAGGACCAGGATTGTTCTTCGTAATGAAGTCTGCCAAAGCGGAGGCGCGAACGATATCCGCCTCAAAAGTTTTGTGTGGAAGCTTCTGTTCTGATGTGGTGTTGAGTTGAACGGCGAACAGAGAAACATAATTGACCTGATAAACGAACCTGTGATCTGATGGGCCTGCCTGATGGCGATCGAGGATTGGCGATGCATGGAACCACGACATCGCCAGGGCCAACCAAACCCCAATTCGCACTATATTTCTCAACCTTTGCTTCATGACAAACGTGTGGACGCTGAAGGGTTCGAACCTTCGACCTCTGCCTTGTCCCAAAATCTCTGAAGTTAGCGAGCTGAGCGAAGCTAACTTCATGAAATTTTGAGGATCCCGACGCTTTTTGTCGGGATAAGGTGCAGCGCTATCGACCAGCTGAGCTAAGTCCCAATTTGACTTGCGAGCGCTATTTGCGAACAATTGTCAAATTGAGGATCCCGACGTTTTTTGTCGGGACCTCATCTCTGTGGACGCTGAAGGGTTCGAACCTTCGACCTCTGCCTTGTAAGGGCAGCGCTCTGAACCAGCTGAGCTAAGCGTCCAACGTTTATTCCTCAAATCTTCGGGGAGGCGGTTTGATGCCAGCGAGTGCATTGATCTCAACATTGTATTTTTTCGTGATTTCCGGAGTTTGCGAAAGAACTCTGAAATCGCCCGAGAGAACATTCCGTACAGCGGAGTTTAGGGTGTCACACGCAAGGAAAGACTCTTTCACGTCGCCAGACTTCGATTCCACGAACATTCCGTCGGCGGTGTAAACTCCGAGCTCATTCGTTTTGATGTTGATATTGTCCATTGCCTCGAGGTTCTTCTTAATCTTCCTCGCTCTCTCCTGTTCATCCGGCCGATGTGCAATCAAAGGATGAGTCGCGGTCAGTAAAGCGTGTTTGTAGTGTCTTTTGAGATGCTCCAGGTACTCCGGGCCTCTGTAATAATCGACCGTGCGAACGTTGTTTTTCTTTTTTGACAGATCTTCTCTCATCACATACACGTGGTCGACAACCCCGTTATTGTCGTAATCGGACAATTGAACGGTAACCCTCGCCTCATCGTCCTGAAAAAAAATGTCGAGCGTACTTTTGCCGTTGGTTCGGTATTCAATCCTGTTAAACTCGCTGCCAGCAATGTTTTCTAAATAGCACACGTGGCCTTCGGCGTCAACCGAGATATTGTGGAAATAGGTGTTCTTTCTTTGGCCGTTTTCCTGGCCGTGGGAAGGGACCAGCGTAAACAGGAAGCAACAAGCACCGCCGAGTACAGAAAACCATCTCATGGTACACCCAATATAGCACACCAGCCCGGAAACATCAAGACGCTAGATCCACTCGCAATGGTTTGAGCGAATCCATCCGACTTTTCCGTCGGGCAGAGTGATCTTTGTCCAGTCAGCAACGTAGTCACTCGTTCGCACCTTCAGACCCTCGTGGACCACAAACGCGTCCGCACCCATCTCATCGGGTGAGGATTTAGCGGTGACCACCGGAACTATGATGACCGCTTGATCCTTGCCCGCGGACATTTCCCACGAGTGGATGCTCATAAATCCCCCGCTGATGACCACACCCAGGAGTGCTGCAAAGACGAACCGGCGCGCGAGAGAAAGGAAAGAAACACGCTTGAGAACGGAGAGAACACTGAGGGAAACAAACAGGAATAACCACGAGAACATGAAAACCATTTCCGCCGCATCGCGCGAAAGAAGACCTCCTACAGACCGGAGCCACTGAAAAACAAAAAGCTCTGGTACGGCGTCGATGCGGTCCATTGTTCTGAGGTTTGCGAGCTTGAGGTTGTGCACAACATCGGGATCGTGCGGACCCGACCTCAGCGCCCGCTCGTAGGCAAGAATGGCGGGAGATATCTTATTGAGCCTGAAGTAAGCATTGCCTGTGTTGAAATACAATTCGGGACTTACAAATCCCCGACTCAAAATGCTGTTATACTCCTTCAACGCCGCATCGAACTGACCCTTGCGATAAAACTCATTCCCTTTGCTGAAGAGTTCTTCCGGCGTCTGAGCGATGCCCGGAACGCATAAAACGGCCAGCAACCAAACAAGCGGTACAAGGTGAACACGTGAAGAAGGCCGCCACGGTAACTTTTGGCCAACGAGAAGAGAATCCATTTTCACGCTCTTCCGTTGAGAGATTCTTCGACTCCATTGATGGCCTTCCTTGCCGCCTCGAGAAGGTCTTTTCGCGTTGTCCTCGAATCAAAACCCGGTGCAAAACGGGCAAATTCAGCGCGCTCCATGCACTGGCGCAGTTGCTGAACAACCTCCGCCGAGACGCCCTTGTTCTCAAGTCGTGCGATAGCCTCGTCTACAGAAAGCGAAGCTTTGGGAATCTGGAGTTTGTGCTCAAGATAATCCAGGAGCGCTCGTGAAATCTCGGAATGATAACTTTCGTGATTGCCCTGCACAAGCAATTTGTTTGCCTGTTTGAGCCTCTTTGTCGCTTCACGACCGGCTTTTTGGAACAGGAGCCTCGGCATGTTGCCATAAATCTTTTCCATCCTTTTCCTGTACACCAGGGCGCCCACGAACACCAGGGGCGGAAAGACGATACCCAGGTAAAACCAGGACCCGGTGGCCGTATCGCCGATACGTCGGAAGTCACCGGAACTCAGCTTCACAAATCGAATGTCCTCTCCAAGCAATCGAACATCTTCCTTCAAAGCCACGGAGCTCCCTCCGGCAAGAAAATCCTTCCCGGGTGAAATGGTAAGCTCAAATCTCGGAGACCTCAGAGTAGCGTAGCTGTTTTTACCAAGGTCGAAATAGACGAATGCCGTCGGCTCGATAACGCGCTGGCCGGGATTGCGGGGAATCATCACATACTCCGCCGTCTTTTTTCCTTTGATAACCCCCCCGTCTCGCGAGATCTCCTCGCTAATTTTCGGTTCATACGCCTCAAGATCGGCAGGAAGCGCCGGCCTTGGCAACGAAACTAGTTTCAGGTTCCCTTTTCCGGAAACTGCGAGTTTAAGAGTAACGGCGTCTCCGGATTTTCCATCCTTTTTGTCCACAGACGCTGAATACGTGTAACTTCCGACAGCACCGGTAAATCCTGAAGGCGGCGCCGGGAGCGGATCAATTGTCAACGTCAACTGATTCGATTTGAATTCATAGTCGACTGTTTGCATCCTGTTGAAGAACGGGTCGTTAAAGAACATGTCAAATGGATCATTGCTTCTTCTCCGGGCGGGAATTTGAACCGGACATCGAAGTTGAATCGGCTCAACCTTGAGCCTGCCACTCTGCGTCGCAAACAATGCCGT
>CAYNRS010000073.1:0-7264 GCA_964399565.1 uncultured Ignavibacteriaceae bacterium | reverse complement strand
AAATCTCGAGGTCAAACGACATCCCAATATCTCCCACTTCATCCCAAAAGAGAGAAAACGAGCCGACAACCCTCCCCACCCAACCCGCTCTGAGCACACGCGTTTCATCGTCGTCAACGATGCCGGAGCCAAGCATAGCATGCAGCGTGAGTAAGGAAAATTTCAGGAGCTGTACATCGGCGAGGAGCTGGAGGTAGTACGCGTTGACATTGTTTACCGTTGGCTGGCCCGTGTCAACGATGAAGACAAGCGTAGACTTTTCCCCGGCGAGAGCATGAATGCCATATTCGGCGCCGAGGCTGAGTCGCTGCCAGATGGACGGCGTTTTGAGAAGCGCCCGCACGTCAAAGGCAACTCCTGCATAGCCATTGAATTTCTCCGGCTGTTGTTTCAGGCGCGTGCCTTCTTGGGGCGAATACCAGCTGTAGCCAATGGATGCTCCGACGAAGGAATCGTTGCCGGTATGATGTTGACCCAGCGCGATGTCTGATAATGAAAAGCAGACTATCCCCAACCAAAGCATGGTTTTCTCAAGGCAATGATGCAAAACTGGAGAGGAATTGCGACGGAGTTTACCGGCGAAGAGTCTCAAGAAGTTGTTATCAAAACTTTACCGTGACCGTTTGGTTCATTTCAAATTTCAAGCCGGGAACATCCTTAAAAAGAATCTTTGCCTCCTCGAGCGTTTTGGGTTGAGCCCGGGACATCTTCTTGAATTGCTCCTTGTTGGAGGCGAGTTTTTCAAAGTCTATATCGACAAGAGTAATCGTTGAGCCTTCGCGAAAACTCGCGTTTGTTTCCTTAATCGTTCCCTCCACTTGCACAGTGCTGACGAAGCGCAAACCCTTGAGCATTTCCATCATCATTGCTTCGGTTTCACTGTCAGCCTCTTCTGGTGCCTGCTCAGTGGTATCCCGTTCCCATTCTCCCTTGGACATCGTAATCGCAAGCGTCGCCGGCTTTCCCCTTGTCAGCCGGAAAGTTATCACTTCTTCTTTTTTTTCTTCCTCTGCCTGTAAGCCCATGGAGGGAGCCTTCTTCCCAGGGTCTTGCTGTATTTTCATCGTATTAATGTCTTTGAACGAGTACACTGCCTTGTATCCCTCGCCCCAATCTTTGGCGATTCTCGAGGTGGACACAAGCCGTACGTCAGGGCCCATTTGCAGAGCACGCTTGTTCAGCGCATCCTTGTCCATGACGGAAAATGGCTTTTGTTTTTGACTCGCATCCTGAAACTGTGACTGGATCGATTTCATCTGTTCGATCATGGCGTTTCCCATGATGACGGTTTCTTCGACGGTGCCGCTGCCGTCCGACTTCACCTTGACTGTTGTCGTGACCTCAAGACAACCGCTGGCCAGCAGAGCAACAAGGCCGAAGGGGAGTATTCGTAAGATTGATTTCATGGAATCCTTTCTGTGACTTGGAGGGTGCGCCAATGTAGCCAACGTGCTGTTGAAAGGCAACAGCGCGCTGTGTTTTCCACGTTGTTTGAAAAAAGCGAAGTTTTCTCTATACTCTCACACCAGTAGATCAACATGAATGCCCGCCAGACCGCGTGGCGGGCTGGTCGACCTACAAGCCAAATGATCTTTAAACAATTTCAACACGAAGAAGGCGCTTGCCTTTCCTATGTTTTCGGGTGCACTCGAACGGGCACGGCTGCCGTCATCGACGCGCAGTTGGATATTCAGTCGTATCTCCAATATCTCTCCAGCCACAACCTCAAGCTCACCCACATCTTCGAGACTCACTCCCAGGCCGACCATCTCTCTGGAGCAAAACTGCTTTCGGAAGCGACCGATGCCCCGACGCATTTCTTTAATTCTGTGAAAGCGAATTTTCCCGTCAAGCGCCTCAAGGATGGCGAAGAACTCAGCGTCGGGAATATTCTTTTGAAAATTGTCCACACCCCCGGCCACACACCGGACAGCATGAGCATTGTGGTAACAGATACATCGCGAGCGTCGGAGCCGTGGTTTGTCCTGACCGGCGACACACTGTTCGTGGGAGATGTGGGTCGACCAGACTTGCATGGAAGTCCAGAGGAACTTTACGACAGCGTTTATGGGAAACTGCTGAAATTGCCCGACAATCTCGAGGTATTTCCAGCCCACTACGCCGGGTCAGTGTGTGGCAAGGCATTGAGTCCAAAGCCAAGCTCGACAATAGGTTTTGAGCGGAGGTTCAACCCCGCGCTCCAATTCGCGTCGAAAAGAGATTTCATAGACTTTGTGCTTGCCGACCTCCCTGTTCAGCCACCCAGGTTTGAAAAAGTGCGGCACTTCAACCTTGGATTCCTTTCGGAGCCACCCATCGAAAAAACATTCAATCAAGATTCGCTCGAAATAACCGTCGAAGAGTTCAAACAAAAACTCGACCGAGGCGAGAAACCGTTTCTTCTTGATGTTCGAGAACCGGTTGAGTTTCAGATTGCTAACCTCGGCGGACATTTGATTCCGTTGCGACAGCTGCCTCAACGGATAAAAGAGCTCGACAGCAACCGGGAGATCGTTGTTTATTGCCACACGGGAAACCGCAGCCGACGGGCGGTCGAGTATCTTTATGAAAACGGGTTTAAAAATGTAAAAAACCTCATCGGGGGCATTGAGGCCTGGTCACGCAGGATTGACCCGAAGACGCCAAGATATTAAAGATCTCGGAAGCCCTTCTCACAAGAATTTCTGACGAACGTACAAGTCTTATGCGAACCAATTATCAGCGTGCGCGTGCAACACTCTTTCTTGTTTTCCTTCTTCCAGTTGTGCTTGGGGCTCAAATGACAAAGCAGACGCGTGGTTGGCTGAGCGTTGATACGATCCATGCGGGACAGGCTGCCCTTCTCCTATAGGAGAAGGAAATGTTGCATAAGATTCCCGACGACAACATTCCCCTCTCCTGACATTACACAAACGAAGCCGTGGGAGAGGGGCAGTCCCGAAGGGATCCCTTCGGGAGGTGAGGTCAAGAAACATGAGCAAAAATCCAGAATTTTAAGATATCTTTCTTCTTTCGCGGAGCGGCAAGGCTCGGCCGAAACCACTACAACCAAATTCAGGAGGATGAATGAAAAGAACTCTCATAGCACTTTTCCTTTTTTCGATCTGTCATGGTCAGGAAACAAAAGAGAAACCATCCGTCGTCGTAGTAAAAGCAGGAAGACTCATCGACGTTGTCAACGGAAAGGTGTTGGAGAAACAAATCATTCTCATTGAAGGCGAAAAAATCAAAACTGTAGACGGAGACGGGAGTGTTCAAATCCCAGCGGGTGCGACGGTCATCGACCTCAGTGACGCGACGGTTATGCCGGGTTTCATCGACTGTCACACGCACATCGTCTTGCAGATTGAGCGGTACGATGACCGCTTCCGAAAGTCGCCTATCGATGCAGCGGTTACTGCTCATGTGTTTGCCAAACGGACTCTTGACGCAGGCTTCACGACATGCCGCGATGTCGGCTCAGGAGAATTCATAGACGTTGCCCTCAAAAAAGCAATCAACGACGGAAAAGTCGTTGGACCAAGACTCTTTGTTGCCGGGCACGGACTCTCTGTAACGGGCGGCCATGGAGACCTTTCCGGGTATTCTCCCTATCTCAAGTTTGAGAATTTCAACGGTGTAGTTGACGGCGTTGATGAAATCCGGAAGAAAATTCGATGGAATGTGAAATACGGCGCCGACCACATTAAATTCACAGCGACAGCAGGAGTATTGAGCGAGGAAGAGTCCGTGGGAGCGCCGCAGTTTTCTTTCGAGGAGATGAAAGCAATTGTAGAGGAGGCGGCGATGTGGGGAAGAAAGGTCGCGGCGCATGCTCATGGCGCGGAGGGAATCAAGATGGCAGTTCGCGCAGGTGTTGCTTCCATTGAACACGGAAGCCTCCTGGACGACGAAGGCATTTCGCTGATGAAGCAAAAGGGGGCATATTTGGTTCCAACGGTCATTGCCGGTGACGCTGTAGAGAAATATGGAAAACAATACGGATTGCCCGAAAAACTGATGGAGAAAGCCCGCTCTATCAACGCAAAGAAACGAGAGAGCTACAAGAAGGCAATCAAAATGGGCGTTAAGATTGCCTTTGGCACGGACGCCGGCGTATTCCCCCATGGCATGAATGGCCAGGAGTTTAAGCTGCTCACAGATGTCGGGATGACTCCGATGCAGGCAATTCAGGCGGCTACGACATCGGCGGCAGATTTGCTGGGGCAATCAGACAAAATCGGGAGCCTTGAGCCCGGAAAATACGCTGACATCGTTGCGGTCAAAACGAATCCGCTGAAAGATATCTCTGTCTTGGAAAAGGTTTTGTTTGTGATGAAGGGCGGCGTGGTGTACAAGGATGATTTGAAGAAATAATCAAACGTAGGGGCAGGACATGTCCGCCCCTACATTGGGAGAATTCATGAAATCCAAGAACAAACCGATATCCAACAATCACCTTGCCTTATCCACCCGTGCCATCCACGGCAAAAAACTCTACGCCCATCAAGGCCCTGTCTCATTACCGATTTATCAAACATCGACGTACAGGTTTGAGAGCTCCGAAGATGCAATACGCTATGCCAAAGGCGATCCGAGTGTTTACGTTTACACCCGTTACCACAACCCGACAGTCCATGATGTGGAAGAAAAACTCGCGTTGATGGAAAATGCCGAGGCCGCGGCATTGTTTTCGTCAGGGATGGCCGCGATTTCGACGGCAATTCTCACTCTCACGAAGTCAGGCAGCGAGATCATCAGCACGCCGGCGTTGTACGGAGGGACGTACAGGTTCTTCCGCGATGAACTGCCCAAACACGACATCAAAGTCAGTTATATAGAGCCGGAGAACCTCCAAATGCTCTCAGCGCGTGTCACGCCGAAAACGACGGTCGTTTATGTGGAGACTCCAACAAATCCAACGCTCGATATCGTGGACATCGAAAGAATTGTTGCCGAAACGCGTAAGGCTGAAAAACGCATCGGAAAGAAGATCAGCGTGATGATAGACAACACCTTTGCCTCCATCATCAACCAGGATCCTTTTGCGCTTGGCGTGGACATCGTTGTGGAAAGTGCGACGAAATATCTTGGAGGACACAGTGACGTTATGGCCGGGGTTGTCATCGGAAGTGCCGGATATATCAAGGATGTCAAGGGACTCGCAAAGCATCTTGGGGGATGTGCAGACCCTTTTGCAGCGTATCTGCTCTTCAGGAGCCTTAAGACCTTCGAGCTGAGAGTCATGAAACAGAATGACAACGCGATCGCTCTCGCTAGTGAATTGGAGAAACATCCAAAAGTAAACCGCGTGTTGTATCCGGGCTTGCCTTCGCATCCCAAACATAAGCTCGCCCGAAAACAGATGAACGGTTTTGGCGGCATGGTCACGATCGAAGTGAAGCCTTCGAAAAAGCTTTCTCCTGTGGAAGCGGCTGCAAAGGTTTGCGACAACCTCAAGATCGCAGTGAACGCAATGTCATTGGGCGGTGTCGAGACGCTCGTGAGCATCCCGGTGTACTCTTCGCATGTCTTTATGAAGAGCGAGGAGTTGAAGCAGCACGGCGTGACGCCCGGCATGATCAGGATTTCGGTAGGGGTGGAAGGAATTGAAGACCTCGTTTCTGATTTCCGGCAGGCGTTGAATGAGATCTGATCATCGGTGGACCTTACCGTTCAGCAAATAAGGGCGTTTCTGGCAGGCCGTCGGCGGATGGAGCTCGAAGATCCTTCCCTCCAGCGCGCTGGCGTACTCGCTCCGCTTTTTCAGAAAGAGAACGTGTGGCATTTTCTCATGACAAAACGCTCGGACGAGGTCGAGCACCACAAAGGGCAGATTTCGTTTCCCGGGGGTGCTGTCGACAGTCAGGACGAAGACATTGTTGCCACAGCGTTGCGTGAAACGGAAGAAGAAATTGGCTTACCGCGTGCAAACGTGGAAGTCCTCGGCTGCCTGGACGACCATGCAACGCCCACAGGATTCATTATCACACCGGTGGTGGGTTATGTGAAAACCCTGCCATCTCTCATCGCTCGAAAAGAGGAAGTTCATGAAATCCTCGAAGTTCCTCTCACGCTTTTCCTCGACGAAAAGAAAGAGAGAATGGAGCAGAGAGAACGTTTCGGAAAATCCATCGATGTATACTTCTACGATTTTGGCAGCCATGAAATCTGGGGAGCCACGGCGAGAATCAGCCGGGATTTTTTGCGGGAGCTTGCGGCTGCAAAAAAACCTTTGTAAATGGGTCAAATCCTGGTTATATTGAGAAAATTTTGATGTCCATAGTAAGAATTGAACGGGAGAATTAAATGCCACAGCATAAATCGGCCGAAAAACGAGCCCGTCAATACATGAGGCGGGAAGTGCGCAACAAGGCGAACATTTCGAGGATGAAAACGCTTATTAAGCGTGTGCGATCTACAAAAGCAAAAGACCAGGCGTCAGCGGCTCTGAAAAACGTGGTGAAGTTCCTTGACCAGCTTGCTGCAAAAGGCGTTATTCATGCAAATAAGGCGGCAAATCAGAAATCAAAGCTGACGAGGCTGGTAAACACACTCAAGTGACTGCCACAGAACTGGTCATTAAAACACAAAAGCCTGATCTCCGATCAGGCTTTTTCATTCCATTACCTAAAACTCCATCGATCCATCCAACGATTTTGCTCGTTCTCATCCTCCCTGTTGTTTTTTCTTCTCCTCCAGCTCCTGGATTCTTTTTTCGAATTTTTCCCGCTCTGCCGGTTTGTTCACTGCCAGGGTTCGGTACGCCTTAATGGCGTCGTCATACCAGCCCTGCTTTGCATAGATTTCGGCGAGTGTCGGGGTTACAAAACCCGTGCTCGCGGGTGTTTCGGATTCGCTGGCCGCCACGGTCGACTTATCGGACAGGTTGATGACAGGCGTTATCTTTTTTGCTCCCTGCAATTTCTGTGCAAGATCTTCGATTTCGCTTGGAGGCTCGCTGGCAGAAGGAGGAGTCAAAGGCGGTTCTTCTGCAGGAGCTGGCCCGAAGGATGATGAAGCCCCGCCAATATATTCCTCAAACGACATCGTGTTTTCCATCCCTGCCCATTCAGATCGTCTCCGAGCCGCATATTGTTCGAACGATTCTTCTTCTGAGGGAGACGGAAGCATTTCCGACGGTTGTGCGGCAGGAGGTTCAGCGGATGGGACAAGTCCTGCGAACGGTTCCTCAGGAGGAGCCTCGATGGGAGGTTCGGCCTCGAATCCGGCAAAAGGTGATGATGGCTCAGCGACAGGCGTAGCAGCCGCCTCTTCAGGAGTC
>CAYNRS010000072.1:0-7277 GCA_964399565.1 uncultured Ignavibacteriaceae bacterium | reverse complement strand
TTTCTGTCCGTCTCTTTTCTGAACTTTTCATTCACCTTTCCTTGTTTCTCGGTTTTCCGACGATGCTTGACGGTCTGGAACGTCTTTCGATGACAGATGGCCTTCAAGCGAGACGATCGCGGTCAAGAACAAAGGCTTCGGCAGAAAGTGGCCGGAAAGTGTTCCGTAGGATTTATGGAGACCAGATGGAGAAGGTTCTCTCAGGCCTGAATGAATTACACGAGAATCTGGTGGAATGGGTTATGCGGGATGCATACGGGAAAATCTTCGTTCGTGGTGGAATGTCTTTGGGTGAACGCGAGCTTGTCAACATCGTTGTGCTCGGGATTCAAGGTTTCACACCACAGTTTTTCTCGCATGTACGTGGCGCTTCACGAGTTGGCGTTTCGCAAAAAGGAATAGGGGATGTGTTGAGTTTTATTGCTCCTTACACAAGGGTGGATGAAGGCGCAACACTGCGTATGCTCAACAAGTTCAACAAATCGCGTTCTTCAAGACGCGGTTAATTGATTTTCAGGCCCAGAACCTGTACTTTCGTTTGCTTTTATGCGGACCGGAGTGCATATGGTTGTCAGAGGTTATGTGCAGGGAGTTGGTTTTCGATACTACGTCTATCGACAAGCGATTGCCTTGGGTATTTGCGGAAATGCCAAAAACCTTTATAGCGGAGAAGTGGAAATCGAGGCTTTTGGAGAACGTTCACTTCTCGAAGAATTCATAAAAATTGTGAAAGTAGGTCCTCGGGCGGCGCACGTTACCGACGTCGTCTTGAAATGGAAAGAAGATGACCCTTCCGTCAAAAGCTTTGAAATTGGGTAATCAATGAAATCTTCTGACATGAAGTCCACTGGCATCGTGAGATTTGGATTTGGATATGACATTCACCGGCTTGAACCAGGGAGAAAGTTGATTCTCGGGGGCGTGCAAATCTCGTCCTCCCTTGGGCTCCAGGGCCACTCGGATGCCGATGTGCTGATCCACGCCATTTGTGATGCACTTCTTGGTGCGGCTGCCCTTGGAGACATAGGAAAGCATTTCCCGAACACCAACAGGCGATACAGGGGCATTTCAAGTCTCAAACTTCTGTCGCACGTGAGCAAATTGCTCAAAAGGGAGGGTTTTCACATAGTAAACGTCGACTCTACGGTTGTTCTTGAGCAACCGAAGATCGCCCGCTACGTGCCGGTCATGCGAAGAAAGATAGCGTCAGTATTGAACATCGTTCTACGGGACGTCTCCGTCAAAGCCACGACCAATGAAGGGCTCGGTCATTTGGGTCGTGGAGGAGGATGTGCCGCGTTTGCCGTTACCTCCGTTCAGTCCTCCCTGAAAAAGTGATGGGTCGTGGAGGACTTTGTCAACAACCTCGCACAGCTTAATCCAATTTGGATCTATTTTGCCGTCTCCGCGATCGCTTACATTGAAAACATCTTTCCTCCATTCCCAAGCGACGTCGTTGTTATAGCGGCTGGTTCCTTCGCCGGGCTCGGGACGATTGATTTTGGATTCGCTCTTCTCTTTGCCACGGTGGCGAGCACGCTGGGATTCATGACAATGTACAAGATCGGGGACTGGTTTGGCGACAAAATTGTTGAGGCCGGGAAGCTTAAATTCATTCCTCTCGGGGGTATTCATAAAGTTGAGGCATGGTTCCGAAAATATGGATACTGGGTTGTTGCTGCGAACAGGTTTATGGCGGGAACGCGGGCGGTCGTTTCATTCTTTGTCGGAATGTCGGAACTTTCGATCGTAAAATCTGCTGCTCTTTCGTTTATAAGCGCCCTCATCTGGAATTTCCTCTTGCTGTATGCGGGCAAGGCTCTTGGGCAGAATTGGCGGGCCGTGCTGGTTTACCTTCAGGCTTACGGACAAACGATCACACTCGTTGTCATTGGTGCTGTTCTTGCGGTCATTTTTCATCAACTCTACTCCAAGAGTCCGGGAAGGTCACGGCGAAAACGTTCTGCCAACTCCTAGCATAGTCCACTGTGACTGAGTTTTTGCTCTCCATCGACAAAGCGGTTTTTCATTTTGTGAACCGTATGCTGGAAAACGTCGTGTTTGACGTTTTCATGCCGTTTCTTACCGACCTGAACAAAAACACCCCGGCGTTGGTTGTTGTCCTCATCACTCTGATTATGTGGTTTGTCAAAGGAGGGCGCAACGCCCGCCTGGCGATTTTGCTTCTCATCCCGACGATAGCGCTGAGCGATCAATTAAGCAGCACTTTCATCAAGTTTCTTCTCGAGCGGCCGAGGCCCTGCCACGTACTTTCTGACGTGCACCTTCTTGTTCCCTGCGGTAGCGGATACGCGTTCCCCTCGTCGCACGCTGTGAATAATTTTGCGGGAGCATTAGTTCTTTCGTTCTTTCTTCCGCGGGTCGCATGGGCCTGGTTTTCCTTTGCCGGTCTGGTTGCTTTTTCGCGAGTGTATGTGGGCGTCCACTATCCTTCTGACGTACTTGGAGGCGCAGTCATCGGATTGGCGTGCGGTGGATTGGTAATTGTTGTTTTTGTTTTTGGCGAAAGAACTTGGCAGAAAATCAGCGTGAAGGGAAACACTTCGTGAGCCAGGTTCAGTTTGCCTCAACAGCGGGGAATTCACGATCAACAAGGTTTAACCTCTTTCTTGCCGCAAGTTCAGGAGCACTCCTTGGGTTTGCGTTTCCTCCCTCTCCGATGTACACACTTGCGTATGTTGCATTCATTCCGTTCTTCATTCTCCTGGAGAGGGTTGAAACCTATCGCCACCTTCTTCGATACTCGTTCATCTTCTTGTTCGTTTTTCATCTGATCACACTGTACTGGACGGGAGGGTGGACGCATGGCAGAGATGGCTGGCTCATGACTTCCAATGCAGCGCTTCTTCTGACACATCCGTTTTTCTACATGCCGTCTATTCTGCTCTCTTTTTTCGTAAAACGTTACCTCGGTTTGGGACCTGGCCTTGCCGCTTTTTCGTTTCTGTGGATTGGTTACGAATACAGTCATTCGATTGGCGAATTCTCCTTTCCCTGGATTACCATTGGGAACAGTCAGGCCTATGATCTCTCAAGGGCTCAAATAGTCGAATATTCATCAACCTATGGGCTCTCATTTTTTATTCTCGCGTTCAACTCTGTTTCGTACTTCTTGTTGCTAAAGTTATCATCGAATGAATGGAGGCTCAAATCTCGACAATCGCTCTTCGCAATTGGGATACTTTTGCTTGTGTATGTCGGCCCCCTCATCTATGGGTCCATTGTGAGAAGTTCAGAGATGCGGGAGAAGCCGTCGACAGCTCTCCATGTCGGGCTGATTCAACCCAATATCGACCCTTGGGAGAAATGGGGCGAAGGCTTCGCATCGAAATGGGACTCTTACAGGTCGCAGTTTGGGAGATATCTTAACGAATCAAGGAAGATTTCGGCTTCGAGCCCGGATCTGATTTTATGGCCGGAAACTGCTATTCCCTTTCCGATCCTGGTCTCCCGGTTCACCGCTGAGTTGCCGAGGCTTCATCACCTCATCGATTCCATCGGCATTCCTCTACTGACAGGTCTGCATCATCTTGAGTATTCAGATTCAGCCCATGCAACAGTGACATCTCAGAAAGTTGCACCCGGACTTTTTGTAGAGTCTTTTAATTCTCTCGTTCTGGTCGAGCCTGGGCAAAGAATCAGTCGGGTTTACAAAAAGACCGTCCTTGTGCCGTTTGCCGAGCGAATTCCTTATGCAGAGACTTTCAGATTTCTCATTGAGCCCTTAAAATGGAATGTGGGAATCAGCAGCTGGGGAAAGGGGATGGATACTATCGTGTATTCAATCGCAACGCGGAAGGGATATACTGTGAAATTTTCCGGCATGATCTGTTACGAATCGGTCTACCCAAACTTTGTGCGGGAGTTCGTTCGTAATGGCGCTGAATTTTTGGCGGTCATCACAAACGACAGTTGGTGGGGAAATACGTCAGGGACCTATCAACACGCTGCGTTCGCCTCTTTTCGCGCAATAGAAAATCGACGCTGGGTTGTGCAATGTGCAAACGGTGGGATTTCTGAAATTGTTGACCCCTTCGGGAACATTGTTACTTCATCTCAGATGTACACCGAAGCCAACATGGTGAGCCGGATTGAGGCTAGGCGGGAACTCACCTTCTACACCAGACACGGAGATGTTTTCGCACTGGCTTGTTTGTTTTGCTCGGCGGTAATGGTTATTTTAGCTTTCGTCGAGAAATTCAAAAAGTCGGAACAACATGAGTAACGGCGGTTTTATCGATCTCAGAAGCGACACGGTGACAAAACCGTCTCTCGGGATGCGTGAAGCGATGGCAGCGGCAGATGTTGGGGACGATGTCTTCGGCGAAGACCCCAGCGTCAATCGGCTTCAGGTGAGATTGGCTGAATTACTTGGCAAAGAAGCTGCGCTGTTTGTGCCTTCGGGAGTAATGGCAAACCAGCTCGCCATCAAGTCTCTCACACTTCCCGGCGATGAGGTAATCGTAGAGGAGGGATCACACATCTTCAACTATGAAGCGGCGGCCCCTGCCATGATTTCGAACGTTCAACTTCGAACGCTACCAGGTTCGCGCGGCGTCTTGACGGCTGAACAAATTACATCGGCGGTTCGTTCGAGAGACTATCATCAGCCTCGAACGTCGCTTGTATGCCTTGAGAACACCCACAACAGGGCCGGGGGCACGGTCTATCCTTTGAGCGAGATTGAGCGGATAAAGGATTTTGCGACGAAGACCGGGATCAATACCCACCTTGACGGCGCGCGCATATGGAATGCCTGGATTGCGAGCGGTACGCAACCGCGGGAGATTGCAAAATACTTTGACAGCGTATCCGTTTGCTTTTCGAAAGGCCTTGGAGCGCCGGTTGGCTCCGCTATTGCCGGGACAGCGGGGACAATTGAAAAAGCGCGGAAGTTCAGAAAAGTGTTGGGAGGAGGCATGCGACAAGCCGGGATTCTGGCTGCCGCTGCTCTGTTCGCAATGGACCACAATATCGAGCGACTGGCAGAGGATCATGAGAAAGCTCAACTATTTGCTAAGCAAGCAGGCGGCGTTCGGGGATTCGACATCGACCTTCCTTCGGTGCAGACGAATATTGTCATTATTGACATTGTGAAGACAGGAAAGTCGACGACCGAGGTTCTCGCCATGCTCAGGTCTAAGAAGGTTTTGCTCACCGAAATGACGAGCACGAAAATCAGGGCCGTCATGCACCTGGACGTGTCAAAAGAACAGGTGGAAAGAGCTGCTCACATTGTCGCCGAGTTATTATGAAGAAAGAGCAATTCAAACACAAAACACAGATTCGCGTGAGGAATTACGAGATCGACTGGCAAGGGATTGTTCATAATGCTCATTACCTCCATTATTTTGAGGTTGGACGGATTGAGTATCTTAAAGCGCTTGGATCCAGGATTGACCTCAATACCATTAATGGCGAGTCGAAGGTTGTCCTGGTGCGAAATGAAATTGACTACAAGGCACCTGCCCATTTTGATGACCTGCTGAATGTCTTCACAAGAGTGTCGTTTATCAGGAATTCCAGCTTTGCACTGGAGGGGATCATGGAAAACGACCGGGGAGGGGAGCTTGTGGCGACGAATGTCGCATTCCATGTTTGGCTCGATCCAGCAAGGAATAAGCCACAGCTCGTCCCCGACGAATTTCGTAGAATGATCCAGCGATTTGAGGGTTCGGACTGTGAGATTCTCTGGCCCGCCTACGAAGTATGACGTCCTTCGAAGAATTTAAAGGCCTTTGCACAAAAGGCAATGTCATCCCGATTTTTGACAGTCTCCTTGCAGACACAGAAACTCCCGTATCGGTGTTTCTTAAGCTGAAAGATGAATCGCCTTATTCTTTTCTCCTCGAAAGTATAGAAGGCGGGGAGAAGCTTGCGAGATATTCCTTTCTCGGATTCGATCCGTTCATGATTTTTGAAATTCGCGGAACAACATTCCGGATTGTTCCCCGCCACGAGGATGTCCAGAGAGCCCCTGCACTTGTTGAGGGCGTCGACCACCCTCTTGAAGCTCTGAAAAGGATCTTCTCTCATTTCAAGACGGTCAATGTTGCAGGGCTCCCGAGGCTTTCTGGCGGTGCAGTTGGCTATTTTGGTTACGAAACGATCCAGCTTGTTGAAGATGTTCCCCTCCACAAGGAAGACCTCATCGGAGTTCCTGACGCGCTTCTGATGTTTTGCGACACCGTTGTTGTTTTCGATAATGTCACACATCGCGTTTTTATTGCCTCGAATGCCTATGTTCCGAGGTTCGATATTTCTGAGTCGGAGCTTCTGCATGAATACACGAAGGCGGTTCGGGAGATCGGCAGGATCAGGGAGCTACTCCACAAAAAAGGAAAAAGTGGACTCAGGCAACGGCACTTAAACGGATCCATTGAGCATGAGTTTTCAAGGGAAGAGTTTTTCAACGCCGTGAAGAAAACAAAACGCTACATCGAAGAGGGCGATATCTTTCAGGCAGTTATTTCCCAGAGGTTGAAAAGGGCCTGCGAAATACCGCCGTTTGATATTTATCGCGAGCTGCGGCTGATCAATCCGTCGCCGTACATGTATTTTCTGAATTTTGAAGGTTTTTCGGTCATCGGTTCCTCGCCGGAAATGCTCGTGCGCGTTGACGGAGATGTCGTTGAGACGCGACCCATTGCCGGCACCCGACGTCGCGGTGCATCCACGAAGGAAGATGTATTGCTTGAGCAGGAATTACTGAATGATGAAAAGGAAAAAGCCGAGCATCTCATGCTTGTTGACCTTGGGAGGAGCGACCTTGGACGAATCTGCACCTTTGGAAGTGTTCGCGCCACACAACTTATGGGAATTGAGCGGTATTCACATGTAATGCATATTGTGTCGAGCATAACCGGAATCCTTCGCCCTGATTGCACAGCCCTAGATGCGCTGTATTCGTGTTTTCCCGCCGGAACGCTGACAGGCGCGCCAAAAATCAGAGCGATCGAGATCATCACAGAACTTGAGCCGTCGAAGCGCGGCATCTACGGCGGGGCGATCGGCTACCTTGATTTCTCCGGAAACCTCGACTCGTGCATCGCCATCAGGACAATTATTGCGAAAGGGGGACAGTTGTATTTCCAGGCTGGAGCAGGAATAGTGAATGATTCAACGCCCGAGCGTGAATATGAGGAAACAATGGAAAAGCTCAGCGCGAATTTAAAGGCTGTGGAAATTTTGACCTCTTAGACCATGGTGCTTGTTATCGATAATTACGATTCCTTCACCTACAACCTCGTCCAGTA
>CAYNRS010000071.1:0-7333 GCA_964399565.1 uncultured Ignavibacteriaceae bacterium | reverse complement strand
CGTCTACATCGTTCCATCCCGAGGATCCAGCCAAGATTATTCCCCTGCTTTTCAAGGCTTACAGCCAAATGCAACAAATCTCCGACCCATGGGTGGACGTAAAGAAAAAGGAACTTGAAGGCGTGATCAAGTCGGCTGCCGGTATTTGGACGGATGCAATTGCGAACGAGTACGCTGCGACACCCGGAAGCGAAGTAAGACTGAGCACACAAGTCATCAATCGTTCCCGCCATCCGTTTGTTCTCGAGCGCATTTTGGTCAAATACGGCATTGACACCACGCTGAACGCGCGCCTCGATTATAATATTCCAGTCCGTTCAACCTTCTCTGCAAAACTTCCTAGTGAGATGAGTTATTCACAGCCGTATTGGCTCACGCAAGCTGCCGATGAAGGCTCATACACAGTTTCTGATCAGATTCTCGTAGGGAAGCCTGAAAATGATCCTCTGCTCTCCGTGAGAGTTATCTTGTCCTCGCCGGACGGGAAACTGGAAGTAACGGCGCCTGTCCGCTTTCGATCTGTCGACCCTGTGAAGGGAGAAATGTACCGCCCGTTCGAAGTTGTCCCTGCGGTTGCAGTGAGCTTACTGGAACCAGTACACTTATTTCCTGATCTTCGTGAGAGGAAAATTGAAGTGAATCTCAAAAGCGGAGCAGCGCAAATCTCGGCAAAGGTCCGATTGAAAGCACCGGGTGGATGGGTTGTTAGACCTGAGGTTGTGTCCGCAGATTTCAAAGCGAAGCATGAAGAGCAATTCGTGACATTTTTTGTTAAACCTTCAAACGGGGCTGTGAGTGGAAAATTTTCTGCAGAGGCTCAAGTCGCAGGAAAGAACCTCTCTCAGGGCGTTCGGACTATTCAATATGACCATATCCCGCCCCAGACAGTGTTTTCCGCCGCTGAAGGCAAGCTCCTGAGAGTAGATATGAAGAAGCAAGGCCAGAACATCGGATACATTATGGGAGCGGGGGATGAAATTCCTGCCGCACTGCGCCAGGTGGGTTTCAGTGTGTCGCTGATCTCAGACGAAGAAATCGCGGAGGGCGACTTCTCAAAATACGACGCACTCGTTGCTGGAGTTCGCGCATATAATACACGCCCAAAACTGCGAACCCATCAAAAAAGACTGATGGACTACGTCGAGAAGGGCGGGACATATGTTGTGCAGTATGTGACACTCCAGCGGGGAGAATCGGAAAACATCGGACCGTATCCTCTCACGATCTCGCGCGACCGGGTCACTGTGGAAAGTGCTCCGGTGACATTCCTGAACAATAACACTGCTCTCCTCAAATCGCCTAACAAGATTACGTTAAAGGACTTTGACGGATGGATTCAAGAACGAGGCCTCTATTTTGCGAACAAATGGGACTCAAAGTACGACTCACTCATCTCCACGAATGATCCTGGAGAGAGCCCGAAGGCTGGCGGCCTCTTGGTTGCTTCACACGGCAAGGGTGTATACGTGTACACGGGATATGCTTTTTTCCGGCAGCTGCCTGCGGGCGTTCCCGGCGCATTCAGGCTGTTTGTCAACCTTGTTTCTGCCAAAAACATCTCGAAACGAGAGGAAGCATCCAAGTAATTATCGATGCAACCGCTGAAGCCCGAACCTTCGTCTGATGCTCCTCCGTTCTTTAAGACATGGACGCGTGCATACGCCGCAGTCATTTGTGAGCTAGCTCTTCTTATTCTCCTTTTCTACTTTCTCCGCCAGTCGTTTCAATGAAGTCACCGGACTGGGTTGTTCTCGCCCTTACTCTTCTATCCATTGTCGCGTACGGCGTCTACAAAGGGCGGGGGAGCCGCACCATCAAAGGATATCTTCTGGCCGATCGCCAGATGCGGTGGTACACGGTCGCGTTCTCCATCATGGCAACTCAGGCGAGCGCAATTACTTTCACTTCGACGCCTGGGCAGGCGTTTGTCGACGGTATGAGATTCGTTCAGTATTATCTGGGTTTGCCCATCGCAATGGTGATTCTCAGCGTTACGGCCGTACCGATATTTCACAGGCTTGGGGTGTTCACGGCATACGAATACCTCGAACACCGTTTTGACACAAAAACCAGAACTCTGACGAGCGTAATTTTTCTTGTTTCGCGAGGCCTTGGTGCAGGGATGACGATTTATGCGCCATCCGTTGTTCTGTCCGTAATGCTGGGATGGGAAATCAGGATTACTTCAACGATTATCGGAGGCGCAGTCATTATCTATACCACTTCCGGCGGCGTGAAAGCGGTGAACTGGACAGATTTTCAACAATTGGCGATTATCATGTTCGGAATGTTTGTCGCCTTCTTCATGACGATCAATCTGTTGCCCGATGGCGTAACATTCACCGATGCCCTGCATGTCGCGGGGGGAATGGGAAAGCTCAACCTTATTGATTTCTCGTTCGATTTGAGCAATCGTTATAATTTCTGGTCGGGTATTATCGGAGGCATGTTCGTTGCGCTTGCATATTTTGGCACGGACCAATCCCAGGTGCAACGGTATTTGACGGGACAAACGGTGACGCAAAGTCGATTGGCGCTACTCTTCAACGGCATGGCAAAAGTACCGATGCAATTCTTCATTTTGTTGCTTGGTGCGATGGTGTTCGTTTTTTATCAGTTTGAAAGACCTCCGTTGTTCTTTAATCCTGTCGAGACGGAGAAAATACGCATCGGCACCGAGGCAGGATCGTTTGAGAAACTGGAGCAATCACATGAGCTCATCTTTCGAGAGAAATCAGAAAAACTGAATAATTATCTTCAGGCTCTGCGTTCCGGGGAGGAGTCAAAAGCGAGGGAGTCGCTGGCGGCTGCACGAATGAAACAGGAACAGGAGCAGGTGTTGAGGAGCGAGGCCGCACGCATTGTTGGGGCCACGAGCGGGCCACTTTTTACGAATGACACGAACTACATTTTTCTTTCCTTCGTGACAAAGTATCTCCCTGTCGGGCTTGTAGGCCTTGTGTTTGCGTGCATCTTTGCCGCAACAATGTCGTCCAGCTCCGGCGAGCTGAGCTCACTCGCAACCTGCACTATTGTCGATGTGTACAAACGCCATTTGAAACAGGACGCCGAGGAGCGTCATTATCTCGTCGTTTCAAGAATCCTGATGGCGGCCTGGGGTGTCTATGGAATTGCATTTGCACAATTTGCCAGTGGGCTTGGCTCACTTGTTGAAGCGGTCAATATTATCGGTTCGCTCTTCTATGGAACAATGCTTGGCGTCTTCCTTGTAGCATTCTATTACAGAAATGCTGGAGGGACTGCGGTGTTTTGGGGAGGTGTTGTCAGTCAGATTGTTGTGTTGCTCTTGTTTGGGGCGGAGTATTTCCTGCAACTTGTGAAACTTTCCTGGCTCTGGTACCCTGTTGTTGGATGTTTGGTCGTCATTGGAGTGGCTTTCGTCGTGCAAACGTTCACAAACAAAAAAGCCCCATCGATTTCTCGATGAGGCTTTGAAGTTTCTTCTAGGATGGAATGACCTGCCCGAATGAAGAGGGCTTAAGAGGTCAGGCAGCATTCCGTCCTACGATCTAATTCGTTCCCGTCTTTCCTACCTTCCAATTTGCCACCATCTTTTCAAATCCCTCAAACGCAGTTTTGGTAAACGCGCTTATCGTTTTCGGATCCGCTGCCTTGTAAAGTTTTAGGCCCTCTTCCCCGGTCGCAATGGCTTCTTTTGTTTTTCCCGCAATTGCTTGAAGCTCGGCTTTTGTTCTCAGATTGTTGAAATTCTTGTTCATAGCCACTGAGCGATCCGCCCAGTCCAGAGCTTCGGTGGTATACATCATGTGGTCGATGGCGGACCTGGCTGCGCCATTTAAGATTTGCCAGGTACCGACCGAAGTCTGCAGTTTTCCCACTGTATTGAATTCTACCTTGAAAGGAATCCGAACCTTCTCCCATGCAAGCACAACTGTGGCAGAGGCCGGAGTGATGTCCGTAAAGCTGAAGGACATCCATTCTTCGTGAGGTCCCGACTGTGGGGTGACGTTGAATCTGAGAGTATCGTATTTTTCTTCATAAACCGTTCCCCAGTTCTTCACCTCTGAATTGAAGACGACGGCCCATTCTTTCTCTCCCGGGATTGTCACGAAGCGGTAAGTTCCGGCTCCAAGCGTCTTCCCGGCAATCGTCACCTGATCACTGAACGTGAAGAGCGTGGGCTCGTTTGCCCCTGCCCGCCAGACTTCGCCGTATGCTTGGAGAGGGTTTGCTCCCTTTGGGCCAAATATTGACCGTCCTTTAACACCGGGACGGTGGTAGTAGATGGTGACTTCGCTCAGGCCGATGACTTGTGTGATTTTTTGTCCCTGGCTGATGCGAGGGACGCGCAAGACTGGGAAATTCGGTGATTGTGCCGGTTGCGCAAAGGCCTCGAAGTCGAAGAAAATGACTCCAAGAATCAGAAAAAACGACAAAGCAATGAATCTTCTTTTCATGGCACCCTCCGGGAATGGTTGATGAATGGAATTTTTCGAACGAAAATCTGTAAATAGCCCGACCCTTAAGGGTCGCGCTATTTGAAATAATATCAGGTCTTGGGCAGTCCTTTTTTCGCGATATCTGTCATTACGCTGCAAAATCTGTCAAGTTCACCGAGGGTTGTGTAGACACTTGGAGTGATTCGGATGCCTTTGAATTCGTCATGCACAATTGGTGTCGTGAAAATCTTGTGGGAATTCATCAGGTAGCTGCCGATCGCGACAGGGTCAACATCGACAATTTCGACTGTGGCGATGCCGCAAGACTGGTTCTTCTCAAAAGAGGTGTGAAACCGAACATTGGGCAAGTTCTTCAGTCTATCGGCCCAATAATTTCTGAGGTACCGCAGTCGTTCCTCTTTTCGTTGGGAACCAAGCCCTTTGTGATACATTAACGCCTCCCCGATAGCAAGATGATTCGCAGCGGGGTGTGTGCCGATTTCCTCAAACTTGCGGATGTCGCCCGCTTGTTTCTTTTCTGCCGCCATCAGCGGCCAGAGCTTCTCGACGTTTTCCCGTTTGACGTACAGCATCCCCGTACCCTTGGGAGCGAACAACCATTTATGCAGGCTGGTTCCAAAATAGTCGCACCCGAGATCTTTCTGCTTAAAATCGAAATGGGCAAACGAATGCGCGCCATCGACAATGACTTCTATACCTTTTCGCCGGCCCAATTCGCAAATTTCTTTGACGGGGACAATCTGCCCCGTTATGTTGATCATGTGAGAGATGAGGATGACGCGTGTTTTCGGAGTGATCGCTTTTTCAAATGCGTCTGTGATCTCACTCAGGTTTTTCGGCGGAATAAGCGTTTTGATTTGCTTCAACACCAGCCCTTCCCGTAATTCGCGTTGCCGGAGCGTTGTTAACATCCGGGGATAATCTTGAGTTGTCGTCAGGATTTCGTCGCCGCGTTTGAGGTCGAGGCCGAAGAGACATATCTCAAGCCCTTCAGACGCATTGCGCGTGATGGCGATTTCCTCGCGGTCACAGCCAAATGCGTCGGCCAAACCCGTGCGCACTGTTTCGATCTGAGGTTCGAGAATTTGCCACATCGTGTACGCGGTAACGTCTTCCTGCTGCCAAATGTATCGGACAAGTGCTTCCGTCACGATTCTCGGAGAGGGGGAGACTCCGCCGTTATTGAGGTTCGTAATTCCCCGGGTGATGCTGAAGGATTGTTGAATGTCGAACCAAAAATCCTCATCCATTGCTGTCGCTGCGGGAGAGAGGTGCTCGACCCGTCTCGTTGCTGCCTGCAGCTTGTTCATCCAAGCTCCGACTGCAGGATATGCTATTGTAGCGAGGCCCAAGCTTTTGCCGGCCAACGACAGGAAACGACGACGGTCAAGGTCGTTGTTTGAAACTATGCTATCATTCATGACGCACTCCTTCTTGGTTGCAAAGATGGTACGTAAATTCCCCCGGAAGGTCAAAAAGAGGTTGAACTTTAAGGAGTCTCCACTTAGGCTGGGAAAAGTGCGGATAACGGATTCCCGGGCCTCTCCACCTCCCATGCGATGCTCAGGACCCACCAGCGTCCCTGGTCCTTGAGGAGCTCCACACTGTTAATTCCTCGTGCGAGAGGCTGGACGTCGTTTCTCGAGAACCTCGATTCATACGCGCTCAGCACGTGGGCAATTGAACCAAAGAGCTCCGTCTTTCGTCCGATTTCGCGTTCGTGAAATCCTTTTCTTCCAGACTCCGTTTCCCGGATGAAATTGTCAAATCTCGCGACAAGTTCCTCAGTGTACAAAACCTCTGCAAATTCTGTCTGAACAGTTTTTGGGGAAATAAACTTTGCCCCGGGATGACACAGTGAGCGGAATCTGATGAAATCCGGTTTTTCGTTCTGTTCAAAGGTGACGCACTCATAGAGAGCCCGAATTATTGCATCAATGCTTTCGACGTTCTTTGCGTTTACCCCTGCATGATTTCCACGGGATTCCTCAAATCTGTCAAGCCTTGACCATTGGATGTCTGTCATCCCGTACACCACAAGATCAACAAAGCGTCCGTACAGGTATTCAGCCTGCAGGACAAGGCCTTCCTTGCGAAATCCGAGTCTTTCCGGAATTCTGCAGCTCTTTACGTTCCCGGTTGCGCAGCGAATTTGCACGCGTTTAAGTTTCGATTCGTGAAACGCGTAGTCGACGAGCACTTTGCAGCTTTTTGTCATGAGCCCCTTACCCTCAAACTCTTTTGCCAGCCAATAACCGATTTCGACATTCTTATTCATCCAATCGATTCTGTGAAAGCCCACGACGCCGGCAAAGGATCCTTTGTGCCAGATTCCGCATTGAAATCCTTCGTTGGCTCTGAATTGGTCGACAACCGTTTGAATGAATCGCTTTGTGTCAAGAAGGCTTTGATTGCTGTCCACCCAGGGCAACCAGGCGCGAAGATGTGGACGATTCCTCTCAGTCGCAGTGAACAATTGCTCGGCATCATTCTGTTGCAATACGCGAAGGTGAGTATCCTCATCGACGTTCAACGAAACGGTGGAAGACCTAAGGAGAGAATCGATGGTGTCAATGACTTTATGCATAGGTTATTGTGTCATTACCATATAAAACCTCCGCGTGAGACTTCGTGGTCCCGGAATATTTGAAGAGTTCAAAGCCTGCACGCGCCAAAAATACTGTCCGGCCTCAAGAGTGTCGACGGAGCAGGCCGTTGTATCACTGCGAACGGAACGTGTGATTTCAGAAAAGGATTCCATCACAGAGAGCTCAATGGAATATCGTGAAGCCCCTTCCACGGGTCGCCAACGCAATGTTACTCTTGTGGAAGCGATGAGGGCGCCGTCCTTAGGTAAAGCAAGCCTCGGTGGATCAAAGGGAGCGATGAGA
>CAYNRS010000070.1:0-7357 GCA_964399565.1 uncultured Ignavibacteriaceae bacterium | reverse complement strand
AATCCGGGTTTTGATCATGCGTCTGTCTGTTTCGATCTGCGTTTCGCCCGGCCCCTTGGTGCCGATGCCGCCGAATTGCTTTGAGAGGTGAGTCCATTGTCTCGTCAGACGCGGAAGGAGATACTGGAGTTGTGCCAGTTCAACCTGCGTTTTCGCTTCATTCGATTTTGCACGAGTGGCGAAAATGTCCAGGATGAGTGCACTACGGTCGAGGACTTTGCATTCAAGAAATCGTTCCAGATTGCGAACCTGAACAGCTGTCAGGTCGTCATCAAAAATCACCAGGGGGATGCTTTTCTCTTTTGCAAGATAGCCCAGTTCTTCAACTTTTCCCTTGCCGATAAATGTGGCAGCTTCGAAATGGTCACGATCCTGTGTAATCCTGGCGACAACCTCGGCTCCCGCTGTGTCCGCCAAAAGGGCGAGCTCGTCAAGAGAAGCCTCAGTTTGAGCTTTTCCTGTTGTCCGCGTCGAAACGCCGACAAGGAGACAGCGTTCTTTTCCCGAGGGAGAGAGGTAGATCATGACGCTGTTTGGGGATTGAGTTCCGCTAATTCTTTTCTGCTGTCTTTTGCAACGAGCATTTCAGCAATGGCGACGATCAGGGCAGCAATGAGGAAGTGCTTCCAGAGTTCCAGTCCGTACCTTGATTCGGTCACAACGCGGGGAAGCTCCTTGGCATTTTGGGCTACGTGCACTGATGACGGCTCTATCCCGGCCCACTCCAGGAGAGCCGCAAGAGCCTTTTCGTCTTTTTCTGTCTGCGATTCTTCGGGAGTAATATTCACGGCGAATTTTCGGATAACCTCGTTCCCGGACTTCACAATGTAGATACCCGGGAGAGAAGTTTCAGGCAGCCGAATCGTTCTCTCAGCGCCGCGGATGGTTGCCTGAACGGAGAATTCGTTTTTGCGCGGATCCTGGACGGTGAAGGCGGAAGCCGGGCTTCGAATATTCTTCACCACAACGTCGTTGCCGACGAGCAGCGAAGCTCGTTGTGACTGATCCCGTGCAAGATACGATAATGTGCGATGCATCAGCGGGACAAAAAGTCCTTTCAGGGGGAAATCAGACCATTCGAGGTTTGCCGCAACACTGAATAACAACACACGGCCTTCTCCAACACGCTGGTCAAGAAGAAACGGCGCCCCGTTTGAGAGAGTGATAACTGGAAGCGATTGTGCATTGGCAAGATAGCGAGCAAATGCTTTCACTTTTGCAGATTCGATTCTTTTGACGGTTCGTCCTCTCTCGTTTCTGTCCTGCGAGCCGATTTCTTCTTCGAACATTCCTGTGAAGATTGGATGACGCAAATCTGTCTGGTCGAATTCCAGGAAAGACTGTGATTGAACCTGCGAGAGGCCTTCAACGGCGACAAGACTTGGCAAACGCAAGGAGGTGGCGAGAATTGAGTTGAAACTCTGCTGAGTCGTCGAAGGGCCGGGAAAAAACATCATGCCGCCTCCTTGGGAGACGAACATTCGCAATCGGTCGACCTGTGTTGGTGAGAATTCCCTCACATTAGAAAGAACGATCACGTCTGCCGCAGAGATCTGATTCGACGATAACCTTTCCGCAACCGTTTCGGTGATTCTTAACAACGAGGTGTCGGATGCACCGCGCGTTTCAAGCGCTGTCCTTAGATACCGAAGGTCAGCCCTTGGGCCGACAAGGAGCACACGGAGCTCCGTGGGGATTGGCACGACAAAGTATCGTGTATTGTCGAATTCCAGGTCGTCGTTCTCGAGGCTCACCATTCCTTCGAGGAATCCGGAAGACTTTGGAACAACAGACAGCGAAACATCGGCAGAGCTCATGCCGGCGATCGTGGCGCCTTTTTGTGCCACCCTCGTTCCCCCGGCGAAGATGCTCACAATAGTATTGACGATTTCGTTTTCGCCGCCGTTGGTGATTTTAGCGACCACAGAAAAAGGCATGCCGGGTTCGAAGATGGAATTCGGAATACTGACGGCTTCAACAGAGACATTTTGCAGCCTGCGGTTTCCGACGGGAATGACAAAAAACCGGGTCTCGGGCGTAAAGAACCGCACATCTCTCCTTTTCGTTGCACTCTTGAGAATCCCGGACTGAAAATCGGAAAAGAGATAAACCTCTTTGTTGAAATTCAGGGAGCTTCCGAGTAACTGCGATATTGTGAGGAATGCGGGCTCCATGTTACGGTGAATGTATGATGGTCGTATTTCGGCAATGGCGGATCGCAGGGACGCAAAACTCCGCATTGGAATCTTTTGGTTCTCCGTTGGTTCACCCGTCGCCTCTGAAAGCTTCACGAGGAACACCTCGTCGCCGTTTCTCAGCAGGTTGAGCGCTTGAGCGGCAGACTGCTTTGCCTGTTTGAGCAATTCTCCCTGATCATCAGCGCCCGTCATGCTGTACGAATCATCAATCAGGAAGACCGCCGTCGTTTTTGATCGAGGCCCGACACCCTCAGCAAGCGTTCCTTTCAAGGTTGGTCTCGAAAACGCCGTTACCAGGAGAACGATGAGCAGTGTCCGGAGAACAAGCAGGAGTATCTGTCGGATCTTCAAGCGCCGTATTTTTGTTTTCTGAAGCTCTTTCAGAAAACTCAATGTGCTGAACTCGATGGTCTTCAGCTTTCGAAGGTTGAAAATGTGCAGTAATACAGGGATGGAAGCCGCTAGAAGACCGAACAGGACAATTGGGTTAAGGAATGTCATGGGAGTCGCGATCCGCCGTTGAGTGTGGCCGAATCCTTGGAGCCCGTGAGCGCTTTCAACAATCGGGGAAAAATGAGTAACAATGGCATTTCAGGACAATGGAACCGCGCGTGTTCACTCAACGAAGATAGCCTGCAATGTCACGAATTGCAAGGCAACGCCTCGAATTGAAATTCGGGACATATTTCGGTAGTTTTGTTGCTGCAATGAAACGGCCGATCTCCTTTCTCTTTGTTTCTTGTCTGGTGTTTTCAACTTTTTTGAAGTCACAGTCGACTGACGAAAAACAGAATCGCGTTTTCACGATTCAGCCCATGTTCAGCGGCCACCGGGAGAATTTTCCAAATATCGTTCAGCCCCTGACCGTAAAACGTCCGAGAATCGCAGTGGTCTTGAGTGGCGGTGGTGCAAGAGGGATTGCCGCGATCGGAGTGTTTCGTTCGCTGGAAAGGAACAACATCCCGGTTGATTTCATCGTTGGCACGAGCATCGGAAGTATAATTGGGGGGTTGTATGCGGCTGGTTACTCCACTTCCGACCTCGAAAATCTTGTCGATTCGACGAACTGGGGCGAAGTGTTGAGCTTCACCGAGGATGCCAGGCGAAGCGAAATGTTTTTAGATCAAAAAATCATCAGCGAGCGGAGCGTCCTTGTATTGCGTTTTAACGGTCTGGAGCCCATTTTTCCGTCTGCCTTTTCAACCGGCCAGAGACTTACGAACTATCTCAACATACTGACCCTTCAAAGCCTTTACCATCCGGATCCTTCTTTCGACCATCTCAAAATCGCGTACCGGGCTGTGACGACGGACCTGATTTCTGGTCGAAGAATCGTTATCGAAAATGGAGACCTTACGGAAGCAATGAGAGCGAGCGTGACAGTTCCTCTGCTCTTCAGCACGGTTCGAAAGGACACGCTGGAGCTTCTGGATGGCGGTCTCGTGTCGAACATCCCCGTGGATGTTGCGCGCCAATGGGGAGCTGATATCGTCATCGCCGTTGACCTTACGAGTCCGTTGAGGCCGGCGAGCAAACTCAACGCGCCCTGGGAATATGCCGACCAGCTGATGGGAATCATGATGCAGGAATCCAACAAACGTGCGCTCGAGCAGGCTGATGTCGTTATCAGACCGGTTCTGGCAAACCGTCTTGCAAGTGATTTCACCAACCTGTCTCAGGCAATTGAGGAAGGATTGGCAGCGTCCGATTCGGTTCTGGGAATAGTTCGCCAGAAGTACAACGCTCTCCTCGCCGCCCAGACTGGCCGTGGGACAAGGGGGCTGAGAAATCCAAGATTTCGATACGAAGACGAGCTCCCCGAAGCGCTGAAACCGCTTGAAGGCCGTCCTTCGGTTTTGGAATCAGAACTGCACACTTCCGTGACCGCTCTGTATCTAAGCGGTTCCTATGAATCTGTTGAACTCCTGGTCCACGAAGAACTCGAGTCCACAGCCGTCGACGTTCGCGCCACTCCTTATCCCGCGTTGAAGGAGGTTGAATTTGACGGAAATGATCGGATTGCACCAGACACACTCCGCAGCATCTTCCAGCCACTTCTCGGAAGGCGGGTGAACTCGACGGAAACACGCAAGGCACTGGAAGAGGTTGTCTCCATCTACCGAAGGAAGGGATTTTGCCTAGCGAGAATTCAACAAGTGGATTTTGACCGTCACACGGGACGCGCCACGATATCAATTGATGAAGGCGCAATTTCTCGGATGGAAATCGAAGGGACGAAGGAAACGAAGGATTACGTCATCTGGCGGGAACTTCCGTTTGATGATGGCCAGGTAATGCAAATTCGAGATGTAGCGCAGGGGATTCGAAACGTCTATGGCACAGGCTTGTTTGACCAGGTCTTGGTAAGCTTCCTTAGGGAAAACGATCGCAATATCGTTCGCATCAAAGCGCGGGAGAGAAGCACCGACCTGATTCGACTCGGTCTTCGCATTGACAATGAACGAAACATTCAAGGCTCAATCGATGTGAGAGATGAGAATCTGTTCGGTATGGGCGCTGAGTTGGGCGTACGACTCTACGGCGGCTCGCGCAACAGGACGTTGCTTGCAGAATTCAAAGCGACGAGAATATTTGATTCCTATCTCACGATGAACCTGAAGGGGTATTCGATACTCCACGATGTCAACGTCTACGATTATGAGCCATACCTTTCAGGGGATCCCCTGAACTGGAATCGTGTGAGGGTGGGGGAATTCCGAATAGTTCGTGAGGGTGGATCGGTGAGTTTCGGAACTCAGCTGGAAAGGCTCGGGAGCGTCACGGTGGAGGGACGGCTGGAAAATCACCGAATCCACAGTGTTTTCAGTCAGCCGGTCGCGGAGGAAAGTTATCGGATTTCTTCCATTAAGTTCGGCACGACCGTCGACACACGAAACAACTACCCTTATCCCACCGACGGAGCCCTGTTGAATTTTACGTACGAAACAGCGTTGGTGAAGGTCACCGATGCCATCGGTTTCACCAAAATGTTGTTTGAGTACGCGAATTATCAAACGCTGTTTCCCCGACACACCATCCGTCCTAAAATTACTATTGGCGTTGCAGATGAAACCACTCCGCTTTCGGAGGAATTCAACCTTGGGGGCCAACACAGCTTCTATGGTTTGCGCGAGGATAATGGACGCGGTCGCCAGCTGTTCGTTGCAAGTCTGGAATACATCTATCAAAGTCCTTTCAGCCTCTTCTTTGATACGTACCTGAAAGCCCGATACGACCTGGGAGCGATTTGGGCTACACCGGAGCAAATGCGGCTCGTAGATTTTTTGCACGGCATAGGTGTAGGCGTGGCGTTCGATACGCCTATTGGACCTGCTGAATTTTCTGTCGGGCGAGGCTTCTTTTTCCGAAAGGAGATCCTCGACAACCCGTTGAGTCTTGGTCCGTTCGTCGCTTATTTCAGCATAGGCTACCAATTATAATCCCCTGCAACGAAATCCATCAAAAGTCGTATCTTTAAGAACGACCTCCCAACAGATACCATGAGAAACCCGTTCGACAGCATGTCCGCGAGAAGCATCCGGGCAGTCTACTCTCTCCTCACACTTATTGCTCTGTCCATTGTGCTTGTGAATTTTTTGGACCTCATGTTTCTCAAGACGATCGGCAATGATCAATGCGCGTGGAGGCCAATCGAAGGAACTGGAAGCCGGCTCTTGATTACGGACGTCGTTCCCGACGGCGTTACTGAGAGGGCAGGAGTCAGGAACGGCGACATCCTTCTCGAACTCAATGGGCCATTCAAGTCGAGTCAGGAGGCGCAGCAAAGAATAAACGCAGTCACCCCGGGAAATTATGCGACGTATCTTGTTCAACGGGGAGAGCATACATTTGAGACAAAAGTTGAGATCCTGCGCGTCGTTAATATGCCATATCTCTCCCAATTCCTCCTGGGTTTCGGTTTCTTAATGGTTGGATATGTTGTCGTTATTTCGCGCCCTCAGGGGAAAATTCAACGGCGGTTTGCGCGTTATAGCATTCTCATGATGTTGTTTTTTGGACTCTCCACACTCAATGTCGACCCCGCAACTGATCCACCGTGGAAACTTTTCGTTCTCGGGTCAGGCTTTCTCATTGCCCACTTTTTCGCGCCGTCAGTTTTCACGCGCACGTTTTTCCATTTTCCGGTACATCTGCCAAGAATTGATAAGCGAAGCGTGGGGGTCGGTCTTTATCTTGTCGGAGCACTGTTGTGCCTGCCATTTCTTCCATTCTTGTGGGGAGGAAATCAAGCGCCAATAACTGCAATTCGCTCGGCCATTTTCATTTCCTATGTATTCTATTTTGTGGGTTTGGCGATCTTTGTCTACAGCTATTTCAAGAGGGTCGACAGGAATCGTCGAAAACAGTTACGGCCCATTCTTATCGGGATTGGGATAGGTTGGGTTGCTTTTACCTACAGCCTCTTGATCTCGGCATGGGATCCGTTCGTCATCTTCCTGAGACCGATTCTTCTGCTGCCTGGGATTCTCATTCCTGTCGTTCCGATCTTCTTCGGGTACGCCATCTTTCGTTACCGGCTCATGGACATCGACCTTGTCATCAGAAGAAGCCTCTTGTACAGCATGGTCACGGCCGTTATTGCGGCATTGTATGTTGTGATCGTATACGGTGTGGGGAGTTTTGTGGCGTACGTCTTTGGGACCGAAGAGAACAGCGTTGTCAACCTTGTCGCCTTGGCCGTCATTGCATTCACCTTCGATCCGCTGAAGCAACGAATCCAACTGGCGATCGACCTTTTCTTTTATCGTGAGAGGCAGAATTATCAAAGAGCTTTGCTTGATTTTAGCCGGGAATTGCCGCGACAAATGAATCTTGAGCAAATCTTGAACTCGATGGTAAATCGCATATCAAAAACGATGCACATCGAAAAAGTGGCTGTAATCTTGTGCGACGAGCAATTCGGTTGCGTAAGCATGAACATTGACCAGGAGTGCTGTCTTTTCACTGAAGAACAGAAAGGCTTGCTCTCGGTCTTGAGGCAAACGCAAAGGCCGCAATCGTTTGCGCTTCTCGCCGAAGAGCCGGACTCGATCTCGTTGAACTCCCTGGACAAGGAGAAACTCCTGAAGGCCGGAGTCGTTCTATCTGTTCCGATGTTTTTGATGGACAGACTGATCGGAATGATCAACGTGGGGCCA
>CAYNRS010000069.1:5826-7377 GCA_964399565.1 uncultured Ignavibacteriaceae bacterium | reverse complement strand
TACATGCTATCTATCCAGAAGCTTCCTTTCACCGCAGTCGTGGTGTGACTCGTGTCGACGCCACCCTTGTTGATCATCTTGATTCTCTTGAAAAAGAGCTGTCCCAAGGCATCTTGCCTCTTGTAACCCCAAACCGTGAATTGGAGCTCCAGCCCCAGTGGCTCAGAGCCCTGGAAGCCGAGTGAGACGCTCGTGTTCAGGTCGTTAGCCGCTGTCCAAATAACCTGGTCGGCCGGAGAATTCGGGTCAGCGCCGGCAACTCCGGGCTCGTCCCTGTTTTGTGAAATGAGGCTGTCGACTGAAAACGTCGCGCTAAAAGCCGGCGGTGGGGTATATGCACCGTCGCCATTCCTGTCGATATACGGCGCTCCCAAATTGACAGGCCAGTTGGTCCAGTCAAGAGCGTATTGAGCCGTCACAGCCGCGATCTGAGCATCCGTCACAGAAGACTGAGGGACTTCATTGATCTCAGCCGCATCCTGTCGTTTTTCCTGGTCGGACATTGCGGTATAATCGCGACGAATTCTGTAAATGCGCGCATTAGCGTCTGTTGGAACAACTGCAGTTGCCGCTGTACCAGTACCCGTGACCCAACCAGCGGACATACCGTATCCGTAACCTTTTCCCCCAACTCGCACGGTCTGACGAGGAGCAGCAAGTGTCTTTGCTGCATTCGTGAAAGCTTTACCTCCAAAATAGAAACCATCGGTATAGATGGCGTTTCCGGAACCTCGCGGATAAATCGCCTGGTTATCTCCATGCGGCGAGAGTGCGCCGGGTGCATCGCGTCGCACCCAGTTGTTGAAATTGTTAATATTCAGGAGCGTCCAGGCCGGATCGCCGGCCGTCTTGGAGACTGCCTGACCCCGCGGCTTCGTCTTGTCCGGAATATCCTCAGCAAATGAGGTCGACCAGACGACTAGTCCCGCGAGCAAGATCAAAAAACTGATCAGTTTGAACGAGTGATTTCTCATGGGAACAATTCCTTTTATTTTGTTGACAAACCTTTGGAAAATCATCAGGGGCGACTCCCGGAGTGGAGGCGCCCCTTTCGATTACAATTCTACTTTCATTCCGACACGAATCTCGCGGGGCGCGCTATACACGTCGCCATGGTCCCCAAGACCCGAGAATGGATCTTCATTCACACCCATGATACCCCATCGATTCACGTTGTTGATGGCTTTGTAGAATGCCTCGTAATTCGGCAGCTCTTTGTACGAAGTGGCCAAAGGACTCTTCAGCCATCCGTCATCATAAGGTGTGCCCGTGGTCGGGTACACGTTGATCACATTCTTCGTGTTCAAGAGATTCAATACATTGACGTACACTTCAAAGTTGAACATGTCCATGAAGAACATCTTGTTCCAGTTCAAATCGATGTTGAACACCCATGGTGTCGTTGAACTGTTCACCGGTTCAACGGGGTTTCTCGAACGGGAATCAATCATGGCACGAATGCCGATGTTCCAGGGGTTTGCCTGGCCGAGGTTGAGTGGTTCTTTGATCTTCGTGTAGGGATGTCCGCTGTTAAAGGTCAACAAAGCGTTG
>CAYNRS010000069.1:5104-5816 GCA_964399565.1 uncultured Ignavibacteriaceae bacterium | reverse complement strand
TTCGAAGACGAACCCTCCGTCTCCTTTGTCAAACCTGTAGTCGAGCATCACAGATCCACGATGAATCTGATTGTAGTTCAACGGGTTGACAAACAACGGGAACCTCGCCGTCGCTTCGTCGGTCACGCCGTTTGCAGAAGACAGGGGCGTTGAACCTGTTCCGCGCGCATCCGAAAGTGTGTAGTTCACTTTGGCCGCCAGGCGGTTTGTCCTTCGCAGTTCAAACGTGAACTCGAGACCTTTCACTGTCCCGAAATCCTCGTTCTGAAGGGCAACGAACATTGGCGCACCCGTCGCCTCATCGAACACTCTGCGAATCGAGAGCTGGTTCCGCAGATCCTTATAGAATCCGGAAACCGTCAACGCAAAGTTATCGGCAAGAGTCTGACGAAGGCCGATCTCATACTGCGTGTTACGCTCTGGTTTCATCAAGAATGACGGAATGGAGCCCCCGAGCCAATAGGGCTGCCGGATGCTGGCATTCAAGCGACCGTTCAAGTTCACAAGGCTGTTGTACAGCCTGTTGAGCGACGGTTGCTGAGCGTATTTGCCATACAGAGAGTAAAACACAGTCCGTTCAGTCACCGGGAAGGAAAAGCTGATTCTCGGCAGCAACAAGCTAATCGGTTCAGCTTCGACAAATGCAGTTTCGTCGATGATGTTCAAAGAACCGTGGGTTGGGTCCAACGGCGGAGATTTGAAGAGACTTCCC
>CAYNRS010000069.1:0-5094 GCA_964399565.1 uncultured Ignavibacteriaceae bacterium | reverse complement strand
TAACCCCTTCGTGCTGATGTATTCATACCGCACACCCACGTTCAGAATCAGGTCGTTGTATTCGAATTTATTCTGAATATAGGAAGCGGCCAGGACCGGCTTGTACGGTTTATCAAGCAACGTTCCATTGTAATCAAAGCCGTCTGACTCGTTTCCGTCGACGTCATACCCATAGTTCGTTACGGCCCTTCGGACGATTTCCACACGACGCGTATAAGTGTCGACGAAGGTTCTCTCCGGATCGGTTCCATATGTCCCATAGAGGTACGTCATGTAAGCGGATGGAGTCACTGAGAAGAGGCTCATTGTCCAGCTATCAATGCGGCCGCCGAGTTTCAATTCCCACCGGGAATTCACTTGAGATGTCAGGTCGAGTGTAATCCCCACCGAATTCTGTTTGTTGATCTGATATCCGTCAAACGGTGTGTTCGGGTGGCTGAACACAAACCTGAAGATCGTGGAGTAACTCGCTGGACCTTGAAATCTCGCAAGGAACCCTGTATATCCTAGTTCGGCATTTTTGATGCTGTCTGCGTAGGACTTCCAGTCATCGCCGAATTTTGGATCATATTGTCTAAACGTCCTGGATTGATATGAGAATCCTACCTCGTAGAAGGTTGTCGGATTTAAGACATGAGTGAGCCTGGCGTTGCCGAACAGCGTCTTTGTTTCATTTCTTCCTGCCCTTCCGTTTTGTATCCAGTAGTAAGCTCCCAGTGCCCCTGGCCAATTTCCTGCTGTCGGGTTCTGGTTGAACGTATAGGTTCCCGTAAATCTTAGTTTGATTTGGTTCAGGTCAAACAAGAGAGTTCCCTGTCCGACATGGTTCTCGTTCCAGTTGTTCCCAAGATTATTCTTCTTGAAATCAATCGGGCCGGGCAGCGGCGTTCCAGCTGTATACGTGCCGAGACCGTCTTCAACGAGGTTGTCAAACGTAAATGGCTCGAGGAACATCTGTTGGCGGTTTCTGACAAAGTCGAGCTGATAGGCGCCGAAGAACCTGATGTCATTTGTACCGAGAGGACCCCCGGCTGTCGCCACGAGGTTCTTAAAGCCGCGGGAAGTGGTACCCAGAAACTCTTCACCGCCTTTGGCAAAATCATCCGTCTGATAGGATAGAGATGCCTTTAGATCGGATCCACCGGTTCTCACCGTCTGTCGGATGATGCCTGCGTTTCCACCGCCGTGCTCTGCAGTCCATCCGCCAGATTGAAGCTGCAGCTCTTCAAGAGCTTCCTGCACAACACTGACGTTCGAACTGTTGAACAGCGGGTTCGTCGTGTTGGCGCCGTCGACAAAATAGGCGACTTCACCAGCTCGGCCTCCACGCACGTAGAGGTTTCCTCTCTGTTGGACAACACCTGCTTCCAGCGCGATGATGTTCGCAACACCGCGGAAAGGAATGTTCCGAATGTTTTCCTGCGTGTTGATGCGGATGGTATTTGTCGTGTTGCGCTGGATGAGTGGCCGTTCAGCAACAACTTCCACAGGTCGTTGCTGGACCGCAGTGCTCGAAAGTGCAAAATCCTGTGTGGTCGTAATATTCGAGTTCACGCGGACATCGGAGATCGTATACGGTGAGTATCCGATGTAGGACGCCTTCACCGTGTAGTTCCCGGCCGGAACGCTGAGGATAATGTACTCACCATTGACGTCCGTGGACGCTCCAAGGGTGGTTCCTTCTAAGACAACGTTTGCACCTATGAGTGGTTCACCTGATTCCTTGTCCGTTACCTTGCCTCGCAACTTGCCATCTTGCGCGAATAACAAGGCCGGAAGAAGGAACATCGAGATGAAAGCAATCAAAAGCTTGCGTAGCATATGCTACCTCCTTCTGGAAGTGGAGATTGTTGTAAATGTGGATTCCAAAATACGCCGATGAACGACCTTACGCGGGATTGACCCTGCTAGTAATTTCATTCACGGCAGATGGTGAGACAAACTTTTCCAAATTTGCTTTCCTCGCCTCTGCGCCTCCCCTGGACGAGGTTGTGGGATTCACCTCCTTCTTGCGGTAGTGAATGGATGGGAGATTGTCGCCAGAAATATATACCTCCTAATCTTTTTTGTCAAGTCTTTTCTTTAATGAGCCTATTCTTTAAGCTTTTGAGGGTCCTGAGTATGGAGGCAAGGAGGGACAACCCAGGCGCTAGAGTTTTACTGTCCTCACCTCAGAAACACCTTCGATTTGCTCAAGTTTGCGTAATGTTTGAGCCGGAATACCACTGTCTACATTTATGACCGTAAGAGCTTTCTGACCGGGGTTATCCCGCCCTAAAGCGAGACCGGCTATGTTGATTTCGGCCTTCGCCAGTTCGGCGCCCACTCGGGCCAGCATGCCCGGTTTGTCAACGTTCTTATAGAGGACGATGTGACCTTCAGGATGGATCTCCATGTGGTAATCATCGATTTGTACGATTCTCACGTGAGAGTTCCCAAACACTGTACCGGCAAATCGCCGTTCCTCCACGTCCGTCTGATATGTCAACGTTACGAGGTGTGTGTAAGAGGCGTGATCACTTTCTCTCTCCTCGTCTATCGTAATGCCCATTTCTTTCGCAATCACCAGCGAGTTGATGAGATTCACCGGTTCTGTGAGAAGGTGTGAAAGAAGACCCTTGAGCGCGGCCGCCGTGATGAGGTCAGCAGCTTGCGTAAGAAAACTGCCGCTACAAGCAATGCCGACTCTGCGGAGCTTCCCTCGCATGAGCTGAGCCTGGAGAGCGCCGAGCTTTTCCGAAAGAACGATGTATGGCCGAAGTTCTTTCCGCATCGCGAGTTGTATCGTTTCCGCATTGACGGCGCCCGTGATTCCCCGCTCCTTCAATGCATCCGCCAATTGAACGGCGATTTGGCGTGCGACCTTTTCCTGCGCTTCCTCCGTCGAAGCGCCAAGATGCGGCGTGGCGACAACTTTTGGATTCTTCAGCAGGGGATGATCCCCAGGAGGCTCCTGCTCAAAGACATCCAATGCCGCACCTGCAACTTTGCCTGAATCAAGCCCGCGCTGCAAAGCGGCTTCGTCGATAATCCCCCCTCTTGCACAGTTGACGATACGGACACCGGGTTTACATATTTCGATTTCTTTGTCGCCAACGAGACCTTTTGTTTCATCGTTCAGAGGAGTGTGAACGCTGATGAAGTCCGACCGCTCAAATACTGCTTTGAGGCTCACGAGTTCAATATGCGCTCTGGCTGCGATTTCAGCCGACAACAGCGGGTCAAAACCGATCGTCGTCATCCCGAATGCCTGGCATCGAATCGCCACTTCCCGCCCCACTTTTCCCAAACCGATGACTCCGATTGTCTTGCCGAACAACTCTGTCCCGACAAATTTCTTTCTGTCCCATTTTCCACTGCGCAAGGAGTCATTCGCCTGGGGTATGTTGCGTGAGAGAGAAAGGAGAAGCGACATCGTGTGTTCAGCCGTTGAAACCGTGTTACCGCCGGGAGTATTCATCACAACAACTCCACGCCGCGTCGCGGCATCGACGTCGATATTATCGACCCCCGCACCGGCCCTTCCAATAACCTTCAATTTCTTTCCGGCACCTATGAGTTCAGCTGTAACCTGAGTACTGCTCCGGACTATCAAAGCATCATAATCGGGAATCATCCCTTTCAATTCCTCGGTCGGCCGATTGGGCTTGAAGTCGACACTAAAGCCTTCTGACGTCAAAATATCAATGCACGCTTGTTCGATTTGATCGCTTATGAGAATCTTCATCGCAGGAAATGTTCACTTTGAAAAAGCTGAGAGGGCCGAACGGACACCCGCGCCAAGGTCGAACGTATATCCACAATCCTTAAGCGTCAACTCCAGGGCGGAGATCATTGCCGTCATATCAAGCTCATCATAATAACCCAGGTGCGAAATCCGGAAGATCTTTCCTTTGAGATGGCCTTGTCCGCCCGCAACCGTGATGCCGTATTTGTTCTTCAGTGTCTTGTTGAAAAGTTTCGCATCCACAGAACCTGGGATGGTAACGGCGGTAAGAGCGTTCGATGGGCATCTTGCCAATACGCTCAAACCCAGGGCATTGACAGCCGACCTGATGGAACTTGCCAACCGTTCATGCCTCTTCCAGACGTTTTCTATCCCTTCCGCCCGTATCATTTCCAGGGCCTCGTCGACGCCAATAACCAGGGAAATTGCCGGAGTCCATGGTGTGTCGTTGTCTTTCACTGCTTTTTTGGCCTTTTTGAGGTCGAAGTAATACCTGGGGAGCGATGAATTTTCGGCCATTTTCCACGCCCTTTCACTGAGTGCGACAAACGCCAATCCCGGCGGTATCATAAGGCCTTTTTGAGATCCGGTGACAACGGCATCAACGCCCCATTCGTCCATTCTCAATTCCGTTGCTCCAACAGCGGTTATGCCATCAACCACAACGGCTGCCTTTGAATTGTCGTGCACGTCTTTTGTAATGGCCTTCACATCCGTCGCCGAACCAGTGGAGGTTTCGCTCTGCGTCAAATACACGGCGCTCGCGGCGGCGTTCTTTTTCAGAGCCTCCACAATCTGATCGGTTGAAACGCTCGACCCCCATTCAACTTTAACCTCAATGGCTTGAACGCCGTACGTGGTCAAGATCTCGCCCCATCGTTCTCCAAACTTGCCGCCGTTCACGTAGAGAGCGGTGTCCCCGGCGCGATGAAGATTGCACACGATTGCTTCCATACCTCCGGTTCCGGAGGAAGTCAGGGTGAGAACGTCCCCTGAGGTCTGGAAGAGATATTTAAGGTTGTTGTTTACACGCGTAAAGAGCTCAGCGAATTCCGGATGACGATGATGAATAATCGGCTCTGCCATCTTCAGCATGACCGATTCTGGAACTGGTGTGGGGCCTGGCGTGAAAAGTCGTTTCTTCAAGGAATGTCCTTCAAATTCGTTGGGATGCCATAAGATACCAAGAAAGCCCGAAAACAAAAAGACCTCGAAGGTCGTTCGAGGTCTTTGAAAACGTTGAATCAAAAAAATGTCAGACGGCTTCTTTCTTGCGTCGTGGGGAGCGTTCAGAATGTCCGTCAATGCGTTTCAACAATTCCGCCCTGCCGTCGCCGGTGACGATGGAAAACGGGACAATGCCCGCA
>CAYNRS010000068.1:0-7396 GCA_964399565.1 uncultured Ignavibacteriaceae bacterium | reverse complement strand
AATTTGACCAATATACGCCACGCCTACGCGCAGTTTTATTTCAGAGTTTGATTTTTCGCTCTGAAGGAGTTTTTGATACAGTAGGAGCGCTTTGTCGAATTCGCTCCTTTCGAGATAAACCTCGGCGAGGACCGCCACGACGGTCAGGTCGTTTTCATCAACCTCGACCATCTTTTGCAGGAGCTCCACCGCCTCGTCCATCTTCCCGGCTTTGCTCAACGTCTCGGCAAGCTGTCGCTGCAGAGGCCTGTTGCTCGGATCGATCTCAAGCATTCGCCTGTACTTCTGCGCGGCTTGTTCGTGGCGGCCAAGGCGGGTATAAGTTTCAGCAGCCTGGAGCAAAAGGTCCCAATCGTCGCCCTCCCGCTCGAGGAGTCGTTCATAAATCGTCACAGCCTGAAGGGGTCGGTTGAGCTGGTACAGGCGGGCGAGGTTGAACCAGCCGTTTGTGTAATTCGAATCAATGCGAACAATCGCCTCGTATTCGCGAATTGCAAAATCCTGCTGAAAGGCGTTGAGATAAATGGCAGCGAGGTTTTCTCGATAAATGACATTCGTCGAGTCGAGCCTGACAGCTTCCTTGCCCGTTTCAGCCGCTTTGGCATGTTTTCCGAGAAGCGAATAGTCCTTTGACATTGCGTAGTAAAGGGCCGGACTTTTTTCGTAATCGAGCGCTGACTGATAGTCCAGGATCGCCTCGGCATACTCGCCCTTGGCATCGCGGATCGAACCGTCAATAAGAAAGCGCATTGCCCTTTCCTTGTTTCGCTCCTGGAGAGGCGACAGAGGCTTCTGCTGTTCAACGATTTCTTTTGGTGGAATTTCCTTGGAAGCTCCGCACCCGAGAACACCAAGAGCCAGCAACCCAGAGGAGAGAAACAGATGTGCAGAAAGTGTCTTCATTCGACAAAATATATCGAATACAGCCCCGAATTACAAGCCGCGTCATTTCTGGAACCCGTTATCCCTTGTTGTACTTGGAGAAGCAAACTTGACTTTCAATGATGGGTTTAATACATTAGCACAAGTCGTTAGAATTCACTCAATCATTTGCCACAGTTGGAGGCTATATGAGTCTCGCAATTCAGAGGGGATCGAGTTGCATTGGTCAAGTAGTCTTCGTTGCGCTCCTGATCGCAGGCTTGTCACTCATGGGATGCGGCGGGGGTGAGGAAGCGACACAGGCAGAAGGGGAGACGCAGGATCAACAGCAGAGCGGGGAACAAAAGCTTGATTCGGGCGAACAGAAGAAAGACGAAAACCCGTACGGCCAGGCCTTGACTAGTTTTGTCACCGAGGAGAAGAAAGAAGAGCCAGCGCCCCAGCAGCAGCAACAGCCTGCGACTGTCCAGCCGGCGGCCATGACATACGAAAAACAAATTGAAGAACTTCGCACGGAAAACACGACTCTCAAACAGCGCATCGTCAAACTTGAGCAGGATAACAGAACACTGAACGCCAGGCTTTCGGACACAGAAGCCCAGCTGACCTCGGAAAAGGAGCGTGCAGATCGCGCCGAGTTGGCCGCCAAAAATGCTCCCCCTCCGACGGTGACAACAACGCCGACAGGCGGAACAAAAGGATCAGAAGTCAAGCCCGTTTCGATGCCCCCAATGGAAGTCTCGAACTATGAGGATGCTCTAAAGGCGTTTAATGCGAAACAGTATGACAACGCTCTGAAGGGATTTCAAACAATCCTCGACGGCGGTGTTCAGGAAGGTTGGGCCGACAACTGCAAATACTGGATCGGCGAGAGCCACTATGCGAGGAAAAGATATACAGAGGCCGCAAAGCGCTTCGAAGAAGTGCTTGCCTATAAGAATTCCGAGAAAAAGGCTGACGCGCAGTTTATGATGGCCCAATCCTATGAACGATTGGGCAAGAAGGCGGAAGCCAAAGCCGCTTATGAAGTCGTTGTGAAAGACTTCCCGACCAGTCGTAACGTCAAAAAGGCAAAAGCGCGCTGGGCGAAGCTCTAAAGGTCAGACATTTTGCTGAGAAAAAACCCCGTCCATAGGACGGGGTTTTTTTTTCAGACGCTTCTCATATCCCTCGAAATCACATCAGCCATCTGAGATTTCGGTGACCTTCATCGATACTGATACTTCGAAGCCGTGCCTCCCAATGCCTTGAGCCGTGGTGCTTCAAACTCATCGCCCTTGACCCACATCGGCATTGCCGGGGTGTTTGCGAGCCGCAACGTTAATCGCACGATAAAATCGCAGTCATTGATTGCTCCATCAAACACCCAATCGTCCGCAAGTTCATCGCTCGGTTGATGGTAGTTCTGTTCCTCGTATTTTTGCTTCACTTCTTTTGCGTAGTTGGCGGGCTTTCCGACAAATGAGTTGCCGCAATCATAGGAGAGGCTCGGAATACCGACTTTCGCAAAATTAAAATGGTCGGACCGGTAAAAGAATCCCTTTTCGGGATAAGCATCCGGAGAAACTGTCATATCCAGTTCTTTGGCCACGGCATCAACATCCTCCTTGAGGTCCGACCGGTCCCAACCAAGGAAAGTGATGTCACTCGTTTTTCCCCAAATATTCATTCCGTCTGTGTTGATGTTGGCAACCATGTCCTTCAGGGGCACAGTGGGGTGAGTCGCATAGTAGGCCGACCCGAGAAGCCCTTGTTCTTCGGCTGCAACGGCGGCAAAAAGGAGTGACCGTTTTGGCTTCTGCGAAAGCGAGGCGAACCCTTTTGCCATGCTTAGCATCATCGACATTCCTGACGCGTTATCAAGCGCTCCGTTATAAACGGAGTCCCCGTTGACAGGTCTGCTGATTCCAAGGTGGTCGTGATGAGCCGAGAAGACGATAAATTGTTTGTTGAGTTCAGAGTCGCTTCCGCGGAGTATGCCCAACACGTTGTGTGTTTCAAGCTTTCGTGTTGTCACATTCATTCTGGCGGAGAGCTTGACGCCCAAGGGAATAGGCTTGAATAGCCGAGTTTTGGCCGCCTCCTGGAGTTTTGTAAGATCGTACCCTCCCAACTTGGCATATTCCCTTGTTGACTTCTCCGTTGTTGCTCCGGCAATCTTCAGTTTTCGCGTTTCGCCGGAAACGTCAAGGTTGAATTGTTCGTTCGACCATGAGCTTTGCCAAACCTGAAAAGGATATCCCGCGGACTCGGTGGTATGAAGAATCAGAGCACCCGCTGCGCCCTTTTTTGCCGCGATTTCGAACTTATAGGTCCAACGGCCGTAATAGGTGCGGGCTTTTCCGCCAAAGAATTTTGGGTCGTCGCTTGGTGGATCGTCATTGAGCATGAGAAGAACCTTCCCAGCCACCGACACACCTTTGTAATCGTCCCAGTCGAGCTCCGGCGCCTCAATTCCGTAACCAACAAACACCATCTCAACATTGTTCAACGCGACCCTTGGGCCCTCGAGTTGACTGAACGCAACAAAATCGTCAACGAATTTTAACTCTTGTGAAGAGTTCCCTTTCGAGATTTCGAGCGTAAATGGCTCGACGCGTGAGCCAATAATTGGGACGCGCTGAAGATATGAAGCCTCCCGATCGCCCGCAGGCTCGAGGCCTAAGCGTTTGAATTCATCGGCAAGGTAGCTCGTCGTTTTCCTGTCCGCCGCCGTCGAAGGACCGCGTCCCTCCAATGAGTCGTCCGAAAGAATGGCGATGTACTGCTTAAGTTGCGAGGCTGTTATCTCATTCATGACATGGTTCACGGGACTTCGCTGGCATCCAGCAACAAAAAGGAAAAGAGAAAGAAACATGAAATGACGCATAATATCCTCCGTGGGAAAGATTGACAGTCAGTGGGGAGGGCAAAATAGGAAAAGGATTCCATCCAAACAAGACAGTTTGTTGAATCTCGCGTATCCCCTTGCTATATTGCGCACGCAAATGGCGCGAGTTTTGACGAAATACGTTTGCCAGAGTTGTGGCTATGTTTCTCCGCGGTGGGTCGGCAAATGCCCCAACTGCTCCGAGTGGAACACGTTTGTTGAAGAATCAACCCAGCCTCTCAAAGCATCCAGGAAACCACCGGGCGCTGCCTCCAGAGTAGAGCCAATCTCGTTAGACAATGTTGAGCAACAGGACGTTCCCCGGATTCGAACATCAATCAATGAGTTCGACCGCGTTCTAGGAGGAGGGCTTGTTCACGGATCATTGATATTGCTTGGCGGCGATCCAGGTATCGGAAAATCCACGCTGATGATCCAGATGGCCTTAGAGCTCAAGGATCAGGTGATACTGTATATAAGCGGGGAGGAATCTATCCGACAGATCAAACTAAGAGCGGAGAGGCTGCAGGCAGGGAATGCAAAGAACATTCTTCTCCTTGCCGAGACCAACCTCGACCTCATCCTTGACGTCATCGATCGCGGGGAACCCGATTTGATCATCGTTGATTCGATTCAAACGATGTACAGGCCGGGGCTGGAAAGCGCTCCGGGTAGTGTCAGCCAGGTGCGAGAGTCCACGGCGCTGCTTTTGAGACTTGCGAAGACTAGGGGCATCCCGATTTTTGTCGTAGGCCATGTCACGAAGGAAGGCATGATTGCCGGCCCGCGTGTAATTGAACACATGGTTGACACGGTGCTGCAGTTCGAGGGTGAGGCTCATTACTCGTACCGCATTTTGCGAGCCTTGAAGAACCGTTATGGTTCAACCAATGAAATCGGGATTTTTGAAATGCATGATGCAGGTTTGCGTGAAGTTCAGAACCCATCGGCGGTATTTCTTTCGGAGAGACATTTTGGCTCGTCCGGCTCCACCGTTGTTGCCAGCATTGAGGGAACTCGTCCGATTCTCGTGGAGGTGCAGGCCCTTGTGACGCCGACAAGTTACGGAATTCCGCAGCGGAACACGACCGGATTCGACCTGAGAAGGTTATCCTTATTGCTTGCCGTCCTGGAGAAAAGAGTTGGGCTTCACGTTGGGGGCTTTGATGTCTTCGTCAACGTTGCTGGTGGAGTCAAAATAGATGAGCCGGCCGTAGATCTGGGAATTGCAACATCCATAACGTCGAGTTTGCGGGATGTCCCAGTGGACTCGACATCCGTTGCCGTCGGGGAAATCGGGCTTGGCGGAGAAATCCGAACGATTGGCCAAATTGAAAAACGAGTTCAAGAGGCGACGAAGCTCGGGTTCAAGAGAATCGTTGTCCCACAAAATAATATGAAGAATATCGTAACAAGCGGCGATATTGAGATCGTCGGTGTGGATCGCGTGGAAAAAGCGATGGAGGTATTGTTGTCCTGAAATACGATTTCGGCTTTCTATGAGCGTCATAGGCATTGTGGGACTCATTTGCATCGCCGCAGCGTGGATTCCTCCCACGGTCAAAACGATCAAACAAAAATCCACGGACCTTCCGTTAACCTTTCTTGTTCTCACTGCGGCCGGAAACCTGAGCCTGACCATTTATTCTCTTCTCATTGTTGACGCAATTTACTTGACGCTTAACTCTCTTGCCTTGCTTCAGGGTTGCATCAATCTCTTTTACAGGTTGTTCCCGAAATCCCCATGAAGAAGATCGTCTTGGCCACCCGCAACCCGTATAAGATTGAAGAGCTGAAAACATTTCTCCAGAACACAGGGCTTGAGATTCTCACGCTTGAAGATTTTCCCCAGACCCCGCCTCTTGTGGAAGATGGAGCGACTTTTCAGGAGAACGCACTCAAGAAGGCACAACAGGTGCACGGAATTACAAGGCTCCCATCTCTCGCCGATGATTCCGGGCTCGAAGTTTTCTATTTGAACGGGCGTCCGGGTGTCCGTTCGGCGCGGTACGCGGGAGATGCTGCAACAGATGAGGAGAACAACGAGAAACTGCTCTCGGAAATGCGCGGCGTGGCTCCGAGGAGAAGAAAATGTCAATTCCGCGCTGTGCTCGCCCTGGTAGCAAACACGTACAAGGAACTTTCTGAAGGTGTTTGCCCCGGCAAACTTGTCGAATCTCCCCGCGGGTCGAACGGATTTGGCTATGACCCCATCTTCCTCCCCGATGGGTTTCTACAAACATACGCACAGTTGACATCCGACCAGAAGAATACAATCAGTCATAGGGCGCGCGCCTATCAACAGATGAACGAAATCATTCTTCGAAAGCTCGGCAAAACTTAGGAATGGTTACGAGTTGAAGAGCTTTCCGACAAGGGAAGGACTCGCGAGAGCATGTGTGACGGGGGATACAAGCCCTTGCCTTGACTAAGACCCCGAATCTTTATATAATACGCACTGTCCTTATTCTTTAAGTCCCCGGAGAATAAATGTCGAGTTTGGATAAGAAGGTCAAGGCCCTCCAAGCGTCGCCTGTCTTCCAAGAAATTCCACGCCAAGAGCTGCAAAAAATCGCCGAAGTTCTTCAAGAAGAATTCTACCCCGCTGGGTTTGTTCTGATGGATGTTGATACGAAGACTGACAAAGTCTACGTAATCTCCAAAGGAGCCGTCAGGATTTCGAAGAAAACGAGCTGGGGTGAGGAAACAACCCTGAACGTTCTTAATCGAGGAGAGGTTGTCGGAGAATTGGCTACCCTTGATGGGCGCGTTCGTTCAGCACGGGCGACCTGTGAAGAGGATTCCGTTGTGTATGCGCTCGAGAGAAAGGATTTCGCCAAACTCGTCAAGAAGAATCCCGCCATTTCGTTTAACCTCGTGAGAGAATTGGGAGGCCGGCTTCGGAATGCGAATGACAATGTTATCAATAGTCTCGAAGTGTTTTATTTCTCAGCTCAAACTCGGTTAGGGAAATTAGAGCGTTTGATCGATGCGAGCAAAATTATTAATTCCACTCTCGACCTTGACAAACTCCTTGGCCTCATCCTTGACGCAGCCACAAAAAGTCTGGAAGCCGATCGTGGGACCTTGTACCTGGTCGACGATATCAAGAAGGAGCTGTGGTCGAAAGTGCTCCAGGGAAACAACATGGTGGAGATTCGCCTTCCCGTGGGAAAAGGAATTGCCGGCTATGTTGCGCAAACAGCCGAGACGATCAATATTCCAGACGCCTACAGCGACCCCAGGTTTAACCCGGAGGTTGACAAGCGAACGGGCTATCGCACGAAGAACATGTTGTGCATGCCGATGAAGAACAAAGATGCCAAGGTGATCGGTGTTTTTCAGCTTCTGAACAAAAAAGAGGGAGCTTTTGAGAAAGCTGACGAGCAATTCATCGACGCACTCTCCGCCCATGCCTCAGTCGCCATCGAGAATGCCCGGCTTGCGCAGGATATGGTGCAGAGCGAACGATTGTCGGCGGTGGGAAGAATGGCCAGCACGATTATCCACGACATCAAGAACCCCATGGGTACCCTGCGTGTGTATGCCCAGGTGATGAAGAAGAAATCGGGCAATGAAGAAGCAGCAAAACTGGCAGACGAGATGATCCATCAAGTAGACCGCTTTGTCAATATGGCGCAAGAA
>CAYNRS010000067.1:0-7459 GCA_964399565.1 uncultured Ignavibacteriaceae bacterium | reverse complement strand
GCAATACAATTTGACATAGATTCGGAAGGAGTGGTGGATCCCTGCGCACAACCTACGTTGTTACACTCGTGGTCCTGAGAGTCATGTGGCCGCCAGCGACGTCAGCGTCAGACTTGAAAGGTGTACTGTCAGCGACTGTCGACACGAATGATTGCCAGACTCCGATCAATGGTTCGCTCAAGGGAGGCCCGGGAAATATCCAAGATCATATGTTTCATTCCATTGCTATCGACCCTGCGAATGAAAATATCGTCTACGCGGGCACTGAAACGAATGGTATTTTTAAAACCACAAATGGTGGAATAGCATGGGTGCGGTTGAGAGAGGGGCTCAAATGCACGGCGAACCGCACTGGATATTCACAGATCTTCAATATCACGATTGACCCAAAGAATTCTCAAATAGTATATGCGGCGACGGTAAACGGTCCCGGTCCGAACTCTCCTCAACTCTATCCAAGCGCTTCGGGTGGCGTGTATCGAAGCACGGATGGAGGCCTGACATGGACTCAAAAGAACAATGGCCTCCCCAACACGTATGCAACGTACGTTCTCGTGGATACAACGAATCCCCAGAAGATTTATGCCGGCATAGGAGGCGCGAGGACATCCTTCAGCCTCGCTCCTGGGTTTTACTCGGGGGGAATCTTCGTCAGCACAAACAGCGGCGATTCATGGACTCCATTGTCTACACCCGCTGGGCTCGATTCTAATATTTTTATCAATATGGTCTATGAGAGTCCAAACGTCATTTACGGGTCCGCGCAGATCCATGGCGCAGACGCATCCACAGCCATTGGATTCTTCAGATCAACCGATGGTGGCCAGTCATGGCTCGTGAATAATCCAGCAGGGAGAACAATCTACGCTTTTGATGTTTATCGGAAGAACCGAAATATCATTTACGGTCATGACCTCAGTCCCGGAAGAAAGATCCATCGGTCGACCGACGGGGGATTCACCTGGACTGAACTCAACACTGGATTCTTTAGCGAGCTGAAGATTCATCCCACAGATAGCCTCACGATCTATTTTTTTGGAAAAAATACAATTCACAAGTCAATGGACGGATTGGTATCGTCTTCAAAAGTATATACTGATTCATTGCTTGATTCTACGCGACAGATGGTCGACATCAAGATTTCGTTCTCGAACCCGAATGTTGTTTGGGCAGCCGCAAAAGGTTACTTCTTGTATCGCACAACAAACGCGGGAGTATCCTGGGCTCGCATAACGACTGTGAGGGATTCAGTCTACGCAGGCCAGACAACGAATGCCGATGGAGGGAACGAAAAGGTAAGCGCGTTCATCCTTGGGCAAAATTTACCCGAATCCTTTCAACGGGTCGACCGTCATCCCATTCCGACTTGGGAAAAATGGAGTCGCCGTGATCAAAGTATTTGATATATCAGGTAAGTTTGTAAGGACAATAATATCTGAAGGGTTTCCAGCAGGCTACCACGAGGTGGCCTGGGATGGGAAGGATAACAATAATCATGAAGTTTCATCGGGAATGTATATTTACAGAATTCTCTCTGGCGGCTTGTCTGAAAGCAAGAGAATGACCTTCATAAAATAAACATGCGGTCCCCCTCTTATCCGCGAAACACCGGCAGCGCAGGATGATTATGTTCATCTTCTCAAGGCCTTCCTTCGCCGCAAAAGTACAAGAGCTTCTCGATTTAGCAGATGTTCGCATTGATGGCGACCGAAGCTGGGATATCCAGGTCCACGACGCACGTTTCTACGCAAGAGTTTTGACGGAAGGTGCTATGGGCTTGGGCGAATCATACATGGACGAATGGTGGGATTGCCGACAGCTTGACGAGTTTTTCCACAGAGTTTTTCTCACCCGATTGCCAGAGAGAGTCAAGGTTGTTCCAAGCATCGTGTGGGCAAAATTTGTGTCGAGATTGAAGAATCTGCAAACGAGGGCCGGCTCAAGGGCCATTGCCCAGAGACATTATGACCTGAAGACCGAACTGTACGAGTCTTTTCTCGACCCCTACAATCAATACACATGCGCGTATTTCAAGGACACGGAAGACCTGAACAGAGCCCAAGAACGCAAGCTCGACCTCATTTGTCGTAAACTCAACATTTCACAGGAAGACAGGGTTCTCGATATCGGATGCGGCTGGGGTGGATTTGCAAAGTTTGCTGCTCAGCGATACGGTTGTCATGTTACAGGCATCAGCATCTCTCGCGAGCAGGTGACCTATGCAATCGAATTCTGCCAAGGCCTACCTGTTACAATTCTGCAAAAAGATTATCGAGACCTGAAAGAACATTCCTTTGCCAAACAATTTGATAAGATTCTCATTTGTGGCATGATAGAGCATGTCGGATACAAGAATTACCGAACGCTCATGAAGGTTGTTGAATCCTGCCTAAAGGATGACGGTATGTTTTTGCTGCAGGCTATTGGATCCAACGTGTCAATGACTACCATGGAGACAAACCCGTGGTTTGGAAAATACATCTTTCCAAATTCGATGCTCCCATCTCTCAAGCAGCTCACCACAGCGACCGAGGGGGTGTTTGTTGTCGAAGACATACACAATTTCAGCGCACATTATGATAAAACACTTATGGCGTGGTCGGCAAATTTTGAAAACAACTGGCCGAAGATAGAACATTATTTTGATAGGCGATTTTACAGGATGTGGCGGTATTATTTGTTATCGTGTGCGGGCGGCTTCCGTGCGCGTGACACCCAGCTGTGGCAAATTGTCTATTCGAAGAAAGGCGTACCGGGCGGGTACGTGGCTCCAAGGTAGCGTGTGACCGTTTTGGACTCTTTCTCAAAATTATGAATTTCATGTGTCTCGTCATCCTTCTTTTGTTACAACAGCCAGACTCATTAGCCAAAACCGCCAAGGCGAACCACCCATCTCCAAAAAGGCCCTCCTCATACAAAACTGATATTCTTCCACTCCTCACATCCAACTGTAACCCCTGCCATTTCCCCGGCGGCAAAGTACACGACGAATATCCATTCGACAGTTATAAAACTGTTTTCTCACTTGGACTTAAGCTCAACACGCGTCTCAAGGGCAAGGAGAAGGAAATTATTGAGCAGTGGGTGAAGACGGGAAAAATTGAAAACTCACCTGCTTCAAAGTAACTCTTGACAGCATCGACGATCTCTCCAGGCCATGCGACAAAAGGCAATCGCGGGGAGGTTAAATCCCTTGTCCTTGAAATTGTCTTTTACGGGTTTCTTGTGTACGTCTTTTTCCTTGCTGCAGACCGATACGGAGATATTTGGAGTTATCAAAAACCGTCGATCCTGATCTTTATCTTCCATTGGATATTTCTTTACGTTCATGAGGGTGGCCATTTTTTGTTCAGTTTCTTTGGGCGAACGTTGAGCATCCTTGGCGGTTCTTTCTGGCAGGTGATGTTTCCGTTCCTCTCGTTTCTGATTGCGCTTCGGGATTCCCCGAGGATTGCTCCCTTTCCAATGTTTTTGACAGGGTTCAACCTCATGGCCGTAAGTTTGTATATGAGGGATGCCCCCTCCCGCCGTTTGCCTTTGCTGGGGGGAGATAAGGGGCGCCATGACTGGGGAAACTTATTTCGTCAATGGGATATGCTGGACTCCGCCGTTGATGTCGCCGACTGGACGTACTGGATTGGCATCATCTCGTGTGTCGCTTCCATTGGTGTCGGCCTTTTTCTCGCCGGAAAGTCGTACTATAGGCCTTCGATGCCTGCGTCAGGCAAAATCTCCACTTCGCTGCATGATCTTGTGAAGAAGCAAGAAACTTCAATCACAAACGTAGACGCTGAATCTTCGCCGAACAAGCCCGCAGGCTCCCATCCCGCCAACAACGATCCATGGGGGTTGTGAAGAAAAATGTCAGGGCAAACACGCTCCGGGCTGAATATCGGAAAGAAACCATATTGTTAAAAGAACCTCAAGGAGTACTATGACCACAGCCGAACTTGTTGAAGCTGACGTTGCGCGCATCAGTGATAGCCCGCTCATCAATCAAGACATCGCTCCAACGAAGATCTCCCAGCGAACGTGGACGACGTATAACATCGCAGCCTTATGGATTGGGATGTGCGTTTGTATCCCTACGTATATGCTCGCAAGCGGACTCATTGCGGGCGGCATGAACTGGTGGCAAGCGCTGCTGACGATTACGCTCGGCAACATCATCGTACTCGTTCCAATGGTGCTGAATGCGCACGCAGGTACAAAGTACGGCATCCCCTTTCCGGTTCTCGCGCGCGCATCATTTGGCACCTTGGGTTCAAACATCCCGGCGCTCTTGCGCGCCCTCGTGGCCTGCGGGTGGTTCGGCATTCAGACGTGGATTGGTGGTCAAGCCATTAACTCCATGCTGGGCTTGCTGATCCCGGCGTGGGGGAGTTTTTCACTCGGCTCAGCTATAAGTTTCCTCCTATTTTGGGGAATGAACGTCTACTTCATCGTCAGGGGAACCGAGTCTATTCGATGGCTCGAATCGGTCGCTGCGCCGTTTCTCATCCTCGTCGGCGTGGGGCTTTTTGCGTGGGCTTACGTCCAGGTCGGAGGTTTTGGACCGATTCTTTCGCAACCGAGCAAATTTCAGACGGCGGGGGAATTCTGGGCCTTTTTTATCCCTTCGTTGACCGGCATGGTTGGATTTTGGGCTACACTTTCTCTTAACATTCCTGATTTTTCAAGATACGCCAAAAGTCAGCGCGCACAGATTCTCGGCCAGGCTTTTGGCCTTCCGCCGACGATGGCACTGTATTCATTCATTGGTGTCGCAGTCACGTCGGCGACCGTTGTCATTTTTGGCGAGGCTATCTGGGACCCCGTGGTGCTTCTTTCGAAGTTTGAAAACCCCATCGTCGTCCTTCTTTCATTGGTGTCTCTTGTCGTGGCAACGTTAACGACGAACATTGCTGCAAACGTCGTTTCGCCCGCGAACGATTTTGCCAACCTTTTTCCTAAACACATTTCTTTCGTACGTGGAGGGCTTATCACGGCGGTTCTCGGAATCGTAATGATGCCGTGGAAGCTCCTTGCCGACTATGGAACATATATCTTTGGCTGGCTTGTGGGCTATTCGGGATTTCTTGGCCCGATAGCCGGAGTTCTTATCGCAGACTACTTTGTTGTCAGGAAGCTGATGTTGCGTGTGGAAGACTTGTACAGGCGCGGTGGCGTCTACGAGTATTCAAACGGTTTCAATTTCAAAGCAATCGTTGCCCTCGCGGCAGGCGTTTTTGTTGCTCTCATCGGCTTGTTTGTTAGCCAACTTCGGTTTTTGTACGACTATGCGTGGTTTATTGGATTTGCATGTGCATTTGTCGTGTATATAGCAGCCATGCGAAGGAGATAAGCCGGGACATATTCCACTTCTTGACTTTACGAGCGTTCTTGCAACTCCGCACCATTCCTCCCCTAGGAGCCTTTTCCACGGAGAACATGCTACAATATTTCATTCGATCAGTCGTCTCCATGATAAACGTTGAATTCTCTTGTTAGAGGCCACACTGACAACCGGCAGCCGTGATGCTTCGATTGAACGAACAGTCCGTTCCGAAAGAAAGCGGTTGTTTGATTTCATTCGTCGCCGCGTTCGAACGGAAGAAGACGCCGAGGACATCTTGCAGGATGTCTTTTATCAACTGGTGTCCAGCTACAGCGTCACCGAGCCGATCGAAAAATTGACCTCGTGGCTGTTTACTGTTGCACGGAACAAAATCATCGATTGGTACAGGAAAAAGAAGCCAGAGCGATGGTCGGCAGCGGAAGGAGATTCGCAAACACCGTTGAACCTGGAAGACATTTTGTTCGACCCCCGGCAGGATCCCGAGCAGGTGTATGCACGATCTCTGGTGTGGACCGAACTCGCCGATGCCCTTGACGAGCTTCCAGAAGAACAGCGTGAGGTGTTTATTAAGCATGAGCTTCAAGGAAAGAGCTTCAAGGAAATTGCAGAAGAGACAGGAGAACCGATCAATACACTCCTCTCCCGAAAACGTTACGCCGTTTTGTATCTGAGAGAAAAATTGGCCGAGATCTATGACGAAATTCAAAATCTATAGGAGGTAGCATGAAACCCTGGTGGCTTTATAAGATTCTCAAAGTGCTGGTGATTGGTGTCGTCGCGCTCACTGTGCTTGGCTTTGTTGTGATGGAACTCTGGAATGCGCTTATTCCCGAGCTTTTTAAGGGACCGACACTCACCTTCTGGCAGGCCCTCGGTTTGCTGGTTCTTTCCCACATCCTTTTGCGCGGTTGGGGACGCTGGCGGTATTCGAATGGCTGGAGGCATGACCGATGGAAAAAACGCTTTGAAGAAAAACTGGCAGCGATGACGCCCGAAGAACAACAGAAGTTCAAAGAAGAATGGAAGCGTCGCTGCGGGTGGTATCCGGGAATGGAAGAAGACCAGAAGAAGGATCAAAACAGAGCTTGAAATACAGATGGAAACCCCGGAGAATTCCGTATGAGATCACAAGAAGAGCTCAATAGCGAATTACGGAGAAGAATCCTTGCGTTGCCCCAGGTAACAGAACAAGCAAACGCAGGAATCCATGAAGACGCGTTCTAATGTTGGCCGCACGATGTTTATGCATATCCACGGCCACGGTTACTGTGATATCCGGCTGCCAATGGATGTTCAGCAACAAGTGCTTGCCGAGGGAAAGGCACGTGAACATCGATGGGCACCGGAGGCAGGCTACGTGACGTTTATCGTGCGCGAGGAGAAGGATCTGAATCCCGCCATGGAATTGATTCGGACTTCCCATGACTCCTTTGCTGACAGGCAGAACAGAAGCCCTGTCGATGAAATGTAGAAACTCCGATGAGAGTTTGATGAAATATATCGAAGAACTTCAGAAGGATGTTCGTATGACAAACATTATTCCGTTGACAGCGTTAACCAGCATGGCATCCCAGGAACACTCAATGGCCAATCCTCGAAACGGAGATTTGGAAGTCCTAGATGCGTACTCGGCTGCAGTAACGAAGGTTGTGGATAAAATCTCGCCGGCGGTCGTTAAAATAGACGTCTCGCATCATTTTCGGCGGCGTTCTTTTCGTCATCAAGCGGAGACCGGAAATGACCGCGTAACAGGCAGTGGCTCGGGCGTCATTTTTACGCCGGACGGTTTCGTATTGACGAATAGCCACGTGATTCACAACGCAGCTGCCATCAATGTCCTTCTTGCCGATGGGCGAGAATTTAAAGGCGATCTTATTGGGGATGACCCATTTACCGATATTGCCGTTGTTCGAATCAACTCGCAGGATTTACCGGTGGCAGAGTTGGGCGATTCCCAGGCAATAAGAATCGGCCAGCTCGTCATAGCTATCGGAAATCCCTTTGGTTTTCAAGCGACAGTGACGACGGGTGTGGTGAGCGCATTAGGACGATCTCTTCGGACAGAAGGGGGAAGGCTGGTTGATAATGTCATTCAAACTGACGCTGCGTTGAATCCCGGCA
>CAYNRS010000066.1:0-7462 GCA_964399565.1 uncultured Ignavibacteriaceae bacterium | reverse complement strand
GCGCTGTACGTTCTCCGGTAAATATCGAGTCGCTCCGAATCCGACTCCACATAGAACTCCGGAATATACGCCTCGATGTCCGCCTCCACCGTTGTTTCCTCTTTTTTCCATTTCGCTTCCATCTGAATCCCGAATTCCTGTTCCTTCAGCTCCGCGACCGCTTCCTCCAGAATCTTCTGATACATTTCATACCCCATCTCTTCGATGTATCCCGACTGCTCTGCTCCCAACAAGTTGCCCGCACCGCGGATTTCCAAATCACGCATGGCCAGGTTGAATCCGGACCCCAGCTCTGTGAATTCCTGAATCGCCTGAAGCCGGCGGAGCGTGTCTTTCGGAAGGGCCGAGATGGGCGGAGTCAGGAGATAGGCGAACGCCCGCACATTCGACCGGCCAACGCGGCCGCGAAGCTGATACAATTCAGCCAACCCAAACCTGTCCGCTCGGTTGATGATGATCGTGTTGACACTCGGGATATCGATGCCGGATTCGATGATTTTCGTGCAGATGAGGACGTCGTACTTCTTTTCGAGAAATGCCATCATCGTTCTTTCAAGCTCGTGGCCCTTCATCCGGCCATGCGCGACATGAAACCGGATTTCCGGCAGGTGTTCTTCCAGGAGACCCCGAATCTCGTCAATGTTCTGAATCCGGTCATGGATGAAATACACCTGGCCTCCGCGGTGCGCCTCCTTGAGGACCGCTTCCCTGATGAGCTTCAGGTCAAACTGCGCAATTTCCGTAATGATGGGCAGGCGATTGCGGGGTGGTGTGTTTATCAGAGAAAGGTCCCGCGCTCCCATGAGCGAAAACTGAAGCGTGCGCGGAATCGGCGTTGCTGTTAACGTCAGCGTGTCAACCGACGCGCGAATCGATTTCAACTTCTCCTTTGACGTGACCCCAAAGCGGTGTTCTTCATCAACAACGAGAAGTCCAAGATCTTTGAACTGCACATCCTTCGATAAGAGCCGGTGCGTACCAATCACGATATCAACACGGCCGTTCTTGAGCCCTTCGACAATATCTGTTTGTTCTTTCCTTGATTTAAACCGGGAAAGAGATTCGATGCGCACGGAATAGCGAGCGAGCCTGTCCACAAATGTATTGTGATGTTGCAGGGCCAGAATTGTTGTCGGCACAAGCACAGCGGCCTGTTTTCCGTCCATGATCGCTTTGAAAGCAGCGCGAACTGCTATTTCCGTTTTTCCAAACCCGACGTCTCCACACACAAGCCGATCCATGGGTGCAGAATTTTCCATGTCGTTCTTGACGTCCAGAGTGGTTTTTGCCTGGTCGGGCGTATCCTCGTAAGTGAACGACGCTTCCATTTCTTTCTGCCATGCGGTATCGGGGGAGAATGCGACCCCTTGCTCATGCTTTCTGCGTGCATAGAGTGTGATAAGGTCACGGGCGATATCCTTGATTTTCTTTCGCGCTCGTGATTTGAGTTTTTCCCATTCAGGGCCGCCCAGTTTCGTAAGAGCCGGAACGTGTCCCTCCTTTGAGGAATACTTCTTGACTCGATGCACAAAATTGAGGTTCACGTAGAGAACATCGTTCTCCAGGTACAGCACTCTCATCACTTCCTGCTCCACACCGCGGACTTTGATTTTTTGAAGTCCGGCGAATTTCCCGATGCCGTAATCCACATGGACAACATAGTCGCCTCGCTTCAACTGCGAGACATCTTTTTGCGAAAATCCTTTGAACTTTGGCCTTCTCGCGCTTCCCCGTCGTCTTCTCCTGCCAAAAAATTGATGCTCTGTGACGAACGCAATTTTTGACGATGGAAGTATGAACCCGGAATGTAACGTCTGTGAAATGAAATGAGGTAAAACAACCGGCTCCTCTGTCGAAGAAGCTTCGAAGAGTTCTTTGAGCCTGGCAGCCTCCTCTTCAGTGTCGCTCGCGAGAATAATTTGATAACCATCCTTTTGGAGCTTGACGACATGGTCCCGCAGCAGTTTGATACTGCCGTTCAACGCAGCTTGGGAGGAGCTGTTGAAATCGATGGATCGGGCATTCGTTGTTCCGATTGAGGAGTGGATGACGGTTCGAAAGGCGTTGGCTCTTTGTTCAAGATCTCTCCAGCCAAAGACGTTCTCAACTCCTTCACAGCGAAGTTCTTCAATTTCTTTTTCAATCAGAGCAGGTTCATCGATAATCACCGCCGCGTCATCGCGCAGATAATCGAAAAGCGATGACTCTGCATCAGCCGACAAACCTGCCGCTATGGTAGCCGACTGGAGTTGTTTAATCGATCGCTGGGAGAGAACATCAAACTCTCGAATGGATTCGACGGTGTCGCCCCAGAATTCCAAGCGAAGTGGGTTCTCTCCCACAAACAGAAAAATATCCACAATGCCACCGCGAACAGCCATGTCACCGCACTCCTCAACAAAATCTTTCCGTTCAAAACCCATCGTGGAAAGCTGTTGAAGAAACTTCTCAAACAGGTACTCTTTCTTTGCCTCAACGACAAGCAGGCCGTCTGAAAATTTCTTTTGTTCCGGGATTTTGCCAGCCAAAGCACTCCCGCAGGCCACGACAACAACATCTTCTCCGGCGGCAAGTGCTTTCAGGCTCTCGACTCGAGCCACGGGAGAGCTCATATCAAGCAACTTTGCTTCGTGGGTTTGGGCATGCCCAAAGAATCGAACTGCTTCCTCTCCCAGCAACAGTATGCAATCATCCCTCACCTCTTCTGCGCGGTCATCATCAGCGACAACGAGGAGAACCTGCTTCTGTTGTTCGAAGAGGCTCGCCGCCACAAAGGCCATGATCGAACCGTTCACACCGCGAAGAGGAAAAGACTCCCCGCGCCGCAATGACTGAATCGCCTCCCTCAGTTTTACCATCGGCTCAGATTGAAGAATCGAATCTTTAACGTCCCGGATCATTGCTTCGTCGTTCTGCATGGGAAATTCCAGCCCGAACGGGCGGGCTTTATTCGACATTCTTTTCTCACAAAAAACACCACACCCCCACCACAAAAGCTCTCACGGCTTTTGTCGTAAGGGATCTTTTGAAAGATACCGAAAACGTGGACAAAAAAGAAATCATCCTGTCAGGAACTCAGCCAAAGCATTTCAAGAAACCGTTGAAACGGGTTTTCGGCGAATCTCTTCTTTTTATACACCACGATGAGTCGTGGTGCTAGCTTGATGAAGGCCTCCGCGTCATCCCCGGAAACCTGAGAATGGACCTCAGCCCCTTATTAGCCTGTTTGACGGGTACAGTACAGACAAGAAGAGGCACGCCGATTTATCGGGTGCTTGCAGTCTCAGATTTTCGCAAAACCGATTCATCGGTTCCAGACACCCACTAAGAGAAATACCGTTGGAAATTCAGCTATCAACTCATATCTTGTCTCCGTTTCGCCCCCTCCAAAAGACCCGATGGCTGATCAGCAAGCGAACGTATTTCGCTTCGTCTATAAATTCCAGTTTGACGACGGCACGGAGAAGAAATTCGAGGTGCTCCTTCACAACGAGACCCTCGAACTCCTGCACAGTCCGAACCCAACTCCTCCGCCGTGGACGAAACTGAAGTACAACCAGTGTGAGAACTGCCCGTTACAGGACGATGTGGAATTTTGTCCCGTGGCGCTAAACCTTTCTTATCTCGTCGACGAATTTAAGTTCTCGACGTCGCACGATAAAACCTGGGTCGTCGTGGAGTCCCCGGAACGCACGTATGCCCAGGAAACTTCCGTGCAAGACGGCCTTGGCTCGATCATGGGAATTTACATGGTGACCAGCAACTGTCCGGTGCTGGACAATCTTCGCCCGATGGTACGGTTCCACCTTCCGTTTGCGAGTGCAATTGAGAGTGTGTATCGATCCGTCTCGATGTATCTGATGGCGCAGTACCTGAAGTTTCGAAAAGGGGAACAGCCGGATTGGAGTCTCGAAAAACTCAATGATGTGTACAAAGACATCGCGAAGGTTAATAAAGGTTTGTGGAATCGGCTTTCAAAAGCATCCGGGTACGACGCCAATGTCAACGCATTAATTGTTCTTAATACGTTTGGCGATGCAGTCCGCTTCTCGTTGAAGAAAGACCTTGACGACATTGCGAAGGTCTTTTCTTCCTACTTCACAAGACGGAAGGCTTGATGCAGCGCACAAACGAGGGTTTTGGCGAATTGAGTCTCTTGCTTCTCAGGTTCTTTTCAGCTATCATATTCACCCCGTCCCCGCGAAGATCATCTCACACATTTTTGGGAGGCATCCTATGAAGCGTTTTGCTGTTCTTTTGGTAATCCTTGCTGTGGTTGGAGTGGCTTCAACGGTGTTTGCACAAACATCAACGACAAGTGAAGAAAAGAGTCTTGAGCAAACGCTTCAAGACCTTTCAGCTGATGCCGCAAGGGCATACGTCTCGCCTATTGTTTCGGGTTTTGGAGCGAACCTGAACTCTGGGTGGTTCCACCGCGCTCCGCGAAGTACCATGTTTGGACTGGACCTCGACTTTGGCATCGTTGGCATGGGAACATTCTTCAAGGATGAACACAAAAAATTCAGCGCCTCGGGTTCATTCCGATTCAACAGTTCCCAAGCGATGCAACTCGCCCAAGGGGCGACGTCAAATACAACGGCGCAAACTGCCATTCGAGATGAAATACTGAAGCAGTCATTTAACGTAAGTTTCAGCGGACCTACGATCACTGGGGCAAAAAACGACAGCTTGAAAGTCATTTTCGCCCAACGAAATATTGTGGTGAATAGCCAAACATATACTCTACCGGGTCAAACGTTTGTTACGCCTGTCGTGGGATTTCTCGAAGATGCTAAAGCGATTCCTTTGGTCGCCCCTCAATTGACAATCGGGACTTTTTTGGGTTCGCAATTTACGTTCCGATACGTTCCAGACATCGATCTTGAGGATTTTGGAAAGATCAAATACTTTGGTTTCGGCGTACAACATAATCCTGGCGTCTGGTTTGGCGACATTCTTCCCCTCGAGCTTTCAGCGAGTTTCTTTACACAAGCTCTGGAGGCTGGTTCTGTCTTCAAAACTAAGGCGACGGCTTTTGGAGTGAATGCGAGTAAGCGGCTTGGGTGGGGGTTTTTGAATATTACCCCTTATGCTGGATTTATGGTCGAGTCCTCATCGATGGAATTCACATACGATTATGTCTTCGAGACAAACGTCGGCACGCAAAAGCAGCAAGTCAAGTTTGAACTCACGGGCGAGAATAAAACGCGAATCACGGCAGGCGTAAGCGTGAAAGTCCTCATCGTCAACATCAACGCCGACTACAATTGGTCGAAATACAATTCCGCAAGCGTAGGGGTGATGTTCATTATCTAACGAGGGTTTTTTCGAAAAACAGGCTGGTTCCGGCCAAGGAATCAGCCTGTTTTCGTTTTAACACGAAATTCCGTATCTTGTACTGCCTCAGAGAGTTTGGCTGAGGCATTTTTTTTCCTGGAAGAAATTGAGACGGGCTCCGTCGTCGGAGGGCAGTCCGTGAGACGGAGTCCGGCATTTCGTGTCGCTGATATGACGGACCCCCACCTCTGGGAAAAATGCTTATACAGCGGTACCCGTCGCAAAAGGTCAAAATGAAGTATCGCGAAGACATACGAAACATTGCCATCATAGCGCACGTCGACCACGGCAAAACAACACTCGTGGATCACATGCTGCGGCAGACAGGGACATTCCGGGCTAACCAGGAACTCGTCACACGCGTGATGGATTCCAACGAACTTGAGCGCGAGCGAGGAATCACGATCCTTGCAAAAAACACAGCCGTCGTCTACAAATCGCCTAATGACGGCAAAGAAATTAAGATCAATATCGTGGATACGCCCGGCCACTCGGATTTCTCGGGTGAAGTGGAACGAACGCTTCGTATGGTCGACGGCGTCTTGCTGCTTGTCGATGCAGCCGAAGGGCCATTGCCGGGAACAAAGTTCGTTCTGAAAAAGTCGCTGGAACTGAATCTCCAGCCCATCGTTGTCATTAACAAGATCGACCGCAAGGATGCGCGGCCGCACGAAGTGCTCGATGAGATCTTTGAACTGTTTCTTTCGCTCGGCGCGAACGAAAAACAACTTGATTTTCCCACTGTCTACTCCATCGCCAAACAAGGGATCGCAAAAACAGAGCTTGAGCATGAAAGCGCAAATCTGCAGCCATTGTTTGACGCCATTGTTAACCGTGTGCCACCACCGGCAGGCGACAAGGATGCGCCGTTCCAGATGCTTGTCACGACCATCGACTACAACGACTATCTTGGAAGGCTCGGTATTGGAAGAATCTTACGGGGAAGAATTCACCTGGACTCGCCCATGAAAGTTGTCCATCGCGATGGATCCGTCGAGGATGCGCGCGTAACCAAGATCTACACGTTCCGTGGCCTCAAACGAATTGAAGTGGAAGAGGCGTATGCGGGAGACATCATTGCACTTGCCGGAATGGAAGATGTCGATATCGGTGAGACCATCGCCGATGCCTCCGACCCGCGCCCGCTTCCGTTTGTCTCGATCGAAGAGCCGACGCTTTCCATGAATTTTATTGTCAACAACTCTCCGTTGGCAGGGCAAGAAGGGAAATACGTCACAACACGACACCTCGGCGAGCGATTGGCCCGCGAGCTGCGATCAAATGTCAGCTTGCGCGTTGAACTCACGGACTCACCGGACGTCTTTAAGGTCAGCGGACGAGGCGAGCTCCATCTCGCCATTCTTATTGAAACGATGCGGCGTGAGGGATATGAATTCCAGGTTTCCCGTCCGGAGGTCATCTACAAGCGCATTGCGGACGTTCTCTCCGAGCCTATCGAGCACGTTATCATAGACGTCCCGGATGAATTTGTCGGTGCCGTCATGGAGAATCTCGGTCAGCGCATGGGTGAGCTCAAGAACATGGTTCAGGTTCAGGGAAACACGCGGCTGGAATTCACCGTTCCCGCCCGGGGCCTCATTGGCTTCCGCTCCGAGTTTATGACGCAAACAAAAGGCACAGGAATTCTTCACCACAATTTCCACGGCTACGAACCCTTCAAGGGGGAGCTTTCGCACCGAATGCGCGGCGCTCTTGTTGTCCTTGAAGACGGCATCGCTGTTGCTTATGCAATGTGGAAATTGCAGGAACGGTCGACCTTTTTTGTCGAACCGGGGATACGTGTGTACGCTGGAATGATTGTCGGTGAGAATTCGCGCGAACAGGACATGGTTGTCAACGTTTGCAAAACAAAACACCTGACGAATATGCGCGCATCCGGAGCCGATGAAGCAGTCCGTCTCGACCCGCCCCACGTCTTGACTCTCGAGCAGGCAATAGAATGGATCGGCGATGATGAGTATGTGGAGGTAACGCCGAAGTCCATTCGGATCCGGAAGAAATACCTGGACCATAATGAGCGGAACAGGATGTCAAGAAAGAAAGCGGAACTTGTTGAAGCATAGAATGTCTGGTTAATTGGTGAGTGGTTAATTCCCAATGAACC
>CAYNRS010000065.1:0-7530 GCA_964399565.1 uncultured Ignavibacteriaceae bacterium | reverse complement strand
GGAAAATTTGTCTCCTACACAACACGAGAAGGCCTTGCACATGATTTTGTTTGGTCTATTTATGAAGATAGAAGAAGGAACATCTGGATCGGCACGTATGATGGGTTGACGCGATTGTCGAACGGCGTCGCGAGGACTTACTCATATGCAGAAGGCCTCAAGAACCCGTTCATTTGGGCACTTCATGAAGATCGAGGTGGGCGGATGTGGCTTGGGACAAACGCTGGACTTGTGCTTTTTGACGGCGTCTCGTTCATGACGTATGAAATCGACAGCGACGACCAACAAACCATCGTACGCGCAATTCTTGAGGATCGGCACGGCAATCTATGGATAGGGACTTCTGATTTCGGACTCAGTCTCTTCAGAAATGGCAGGTTCACCTCTTACACAACGAAAGACGGACTCGGGAACAACTCGGTTCGTGCTCTGCTCGAAGATCGGGACGGAAACCTTTGGGTGGGAACCCTCGGTGGTTTGAGCAAATTCCGGAATCGCCACATCGAAACATACGGCGTGAAGGACGGTCTCTCCAGCGACAACATCCGTTGCTTGTACTTGGACGCCGAAGGAACACTCTGGATCGGCACTGATGGCGGCGGCTTGAATCGCATGAAGAATAATGAATTCACAGCCGTCACTCAGGATGACGGCCTCTTTGATGATATGGTCTCACAGATTCTCGAAGACGACAAGGGGAATCTTTGGATGAGCTGTAACAAAGGCATCTTCTGGGCTTCAAAAAAAGATTTGGACGATTTTGTGCTAAGGAGAATACCCCGCATCTCCTGTGCCTCGTACGGCACAAGCGATGGTATGAAGAGTCAGGAATGCAACGGAGGCTCGCAGCCGGCCGGCTGGAAAATGAAGAACGGACACTTGTGGTTTCCCACGATAAAAGGAGTTGCCGTCATCAATCCCAAGAACATTCGGGTGAACACACAGCCGCCTCCTGTCATCATTGAAGCGGTTGTTGCGGACAGTGTTCGACATGCTGTTCGGGAATCGTTGGATTTCCCTCCAGGCACCGATCGATTTGAGTTTCACTATACTGCCCTCAGTTACCTTGCCCCTGAGAAGATTCAATTCAGATACAAGCTTGAGGGCATGGATAGGCATTGGGCCAACGCTGATAATCGTCGAGTGGCCTATTACACGGGCATACCGCCGGGTGAGTACCGGTTCAGAGTAAACGCGAGGAATAGTGACGGCGTTTGGAACTTCGAGGGAGCTTCTCTTGCGATCATCGTACGGCCGCTTTTTTATCAAACTCGGGCTTTTCAGGTCATTCTTGCGCTTGCATTGATGTTTGTTGTCTTTGGCATTTACAGAGTACGCGTCGGGGCCCTGCGTGCACAAGAGGCCGAACTCAAAGTCGTCGTGGAAAAGCGTACCACTGACCTTCTCGAACAAACGCGGATAGCAAAGGAAGCCAGTAAGTTCAAGTCACAATTGCTCAGTCTCGCCGCTCACGACTTGAAGAGCCCTTTGATTTCAATTCGAGGTTTCATCCAACTTCTTCGCGATGACCTCAACAAGAGGCCGGACACGATCGAAAAAGCCAACCTCATCGAACACCTCTCCGAGAACATGATCTCGTTGGTGAACGAGCTCCTTGAATCGGCGGCGTTGGAGGATGGCAGGATTCAACTCATCAAAAAGCCCGTCGATGTCTCCCTGCTCGCCCTCGCGGTAACCGACTTCAACAAACACCGTGCCGATGAAAAGAGTCAGCGGTTGCATTCGTCGCTGGACGATGGATGCGTTGTGGAAGCTGACTCCGGGCGCTTGCAGGAAGCAATGGACAATCTCCTTACCAACGCCATCAAGTATTCTCCTCGGGGAAAAAACATCTATATTGCGGTCGAGAGGAAGAATGCCTCGATCCTCTTTTCCGTTCGGGACGAAGGTCCGGGGTTGACTCCCGAGGATAAGCAAAAGCTCTTTGAGAGATTTCAGCGGCTGTCACCACGCCCGACCGGCAACGAGAGCTCGACCGGGCTCGGCTTATTTATCGTGAAACATATTGTGGAGCTCCACGGGGGAAAAGTCTGGGTTGAGGGACAGCAGGGGATGGGAACGACGTTCATCATTGAACTCCTGAGCGGTACGCCTCTTAACAGCAGTTCTCCTCTACGGCGATTTTCGTTTAGGCTCTCTCCATGAAAAGATTGCAGGACACTGTTGCCACTCTTGTGCTTGCACATGTTCTGCTGATGGGCTTTGACCATCTTGCCCATCAGCGCGTCGACATGACCTTCGCTCTTGTGCAGAATGTAGTTTTTCTCTCAGTGCTTTCAGCGTCTCCCCTCATTGCGGCCGCTCTTCTTTGGACCAGGCACAAACGCGCCGGAGCAATCCTGTTTCTGAGCACTATGGCGGTGGCGCTCGTGTTCAATGTGTATCATCGATACATTGCAGTTCATCCGTCGTTGCACGCTCCTGATTTCTCTCCGTTTTGGGAATCCATCTTTCATTTGACTTCAGGGCTGATTCTTATCACAGAGGTGGCGGGGTGTTGGGTAGGGACTAAACTTATTCGAAAAATTGAGTCTTTGCCCGACGTATCGTAAAGCAGCGAAGAACGGCGGCAGAAAAACCACACTTCAATTACTTGCCAGTGAGTCCCTCCCGAATAAGAAACCGTTGCCCGTGGTCACAGAGCGACCCCCTTTATGTTGCATACCATGATCGCGAGTGGGGCGTTCCCGTCCACAATGACCGTACGTTGTTCGAATTCCTGATCCTCGAGGGTATGCAGGCTGGTCTGAGCTGGCTGACCATACTGCGAAAACGTGAGAACTTCAGAAAAGCGTTTGACCATTTTGACCCGCGCAGAATTGCTCGCTATGATTCGGCAAAAGTTCGATCGCTTCTTCGTGACAAAGGCATCATCCGTAACAAGCTGAAGATACGGGCGGCGATTGAAAACGCAAAGGCCTTTCTTGCGGTGCAGAAGGAATTCGGGTCTTTTGATAAATATATCTGGCGCTTTGTCAACGGAAGGCCGAAAATCAATCGATGGAAATCTCTGAGTAACGTTCCGCCGAAAACTCGGATTTCGGACGTACTGAGTGAAGACTTAAAGGAGCGCGGGTTCCGCTTCGTCGGCTCGACTATCTGTTACGCGCATATGCAAGCAACCGGAATGGTAAATGACCACCTCGTTTCCTGTTTCCGACATCGTGAATTGGTATAGGAAAATGACGTGATGAGGCAACTAAAACAAAGCGTGTTGAAAGAACTCCGGGGAATTCCTGGCGTTGGGAAAAGCATTGCTGAAGACCTTTGGGCGCTTGGGATCCGCAAGGTGAAAGACCTCAAAGGCAGGGATCCAGAAAAACTCTACTTGAAAAGATGTTCTCAGGTGGGAACTCGAATAGACCAATGTTTGCTGTACACATTCCGTTGTGCGGTGTACTTTGCATCTCACAAACACCACGAGCCAAGGTTGCTCAAATGGTGGAACTGGAAGGATTAACGGCGCTTGTTTCTATGAACAACGGTTAAACCCGTGCGATAGACCCCCAAAAATCCTCACCCCTTCAAGAACGTAAGAAGAGCCCCACATGAATGTGTGGAAAACGAGACGGAAAAAACCATCCTTTTTTGTTCGTTAGTGCTCATAATGAACGAGAGAATCTGGATAACGAAAGGTATTGACTATTCTCGTGAAACTTCTTAACTTGGAAACCGTAGAAACCAATTGAGTTTCTGCTAACTCGATTAGTTTGAAGGCAGTCTGGCGGGCTGCTTTTTTGTTGCCATCCCGGAAACTTACAATACTGGAATAGTTTCCACGTCTTAGGAGTAGGACATGTCCGATCAAGAAATAAAGTCACGAATTCTGGAGACCGCGGCTGACTGGTTCTACCGCTATGGGTTTTCCAGAGTCACTATGGATGAGCTCGCCGAAAAAATGGCGATGAGCAAGAAGACCCTCTACAAATATTTCGCGAGCAAGGACGATTTGGTTCAAGATCTGGTCCAGGCGACGATGAAGCGCGTCGTCACACAGTGCGAGGCAATTTGCACCAACCAACAAGAAGACATCGTCGACCGGCTTAAACACATGATGACCTACATCGCCGTTGAGTATCAGAGAATCGGAAAACCGCTGCTCGAGGATCTTCAACGTCATTCGCCGTACATTTGGAAACAAATCGATACGGCCCGACGAGAACACATCCTGCGCAACTTTGCCGCTCTTCTTCACGAGGGCCGCGAAAAGGGCATCTTCCGGAAAGACATCGACCAGGAGCTTGTGTTGCTCGTCTATACGAACATCATCCGTGATATCATCAATCCGGAAATTCTCACGCGCGTTCCATTCTCCGCAGATCAGGTGTTCGCCGCCGTCGTTAAAATCTTCTACGAAGGTATCATGACAGAAGAAGGGCGCGCAAAGTATCTCCAGAGAAACTCCGCCGGTCAACAAACTGCACTTTACCCACCGTTAGCCGACGGAATACTGACGGTAGCCGATAAATGAATGGATTCGTCAAGCGTTTTTTCAACGTTGGGGGTAAGGACTCTATGAGCTATAAAAGTGTGCTCTTTCTTTTCATGGGAGGCTCTGTCAGCCTCGCACAGGAACTTCAACGCCTCACTGTTCAGGAGGCTGTGCAGAGAGGGCTCGAGAAGAGCAAGGCGATTCATGCTTCAATGATGAGGGTGCAGTATGCGGATGCGAAATCGAGCGAAATCGACGCACTCCGATGGCCAACATTGAAATTCATTGGGTCCTACGTCCGGTTAAGCGATATACCGCCCGCCGAGGTCGGTACGCCTTTTGGCACACTGCGGCTCTTCCCCACAGTACTCGACAGTTACAACTTTCGACTGACGCTACAGCAGCCATTGTTCACCGGTTTTCGGCTTGAGCGTAGCTCTGATATTGCGAGCTTCAACGCACAGGCTACGCAAAAGGAATTTGAAAGAGACAGAAGTGAGCTGACGTTCAACATCAAAAGCGCGTACTGGAACCTCGCAAAGGCGATTGAACTACAGAAAGTCGTTGACGAGAATGTCGAGCAAATCAAGGCTCATGTCAAAGATGCGGAGAACCTTCAAAAGCAGGGACTGGCAACCACGAATGACCTCCTGAAAGTTCAGGTTCAGCTCTCAGAAGCGGTTCTTCGGCAGATCGACATGAAGAACAATGTTGAACTCGGCAGAATTGCGCTCAACAGTACCATCGGACTTCCGCTCGAATCACGATTTGTTTTGGAATCTGAGATGAAGCAAGCACCCAGACAGTTTGGAGAACTTCACGCGCTCGTTAAACAAGCCCTGGAAAGACGGCCGGAAATCCAATCCGCGGATATGCGGGTGATGGCGAGCGACGCGACAGTCTCACTAGCACAATCCAGCTGGTGGCCGCAACTATATCTCGTCGGCAACTACCTCACAGCGAGGCCAAACCAGCGCATTTTCCCGATCCAGGATAGCTTCAAAGATACGTGGGATATTGGCATGTCTGTTTCGTTCGATATTTGGAACTGGGGAACGACGGTTCATCAAACAGACCAGGCCAGGGCGCAGCTCGTGCAGGCTCAAGATTCCTACGCCCAATTGAGAGACGCCGTCGTTCTTGATGTGACACGCAATTTTTTGAATCTCACACGTGCCCGTGAGCGTATTAGTGTTGCCGAGCAGGGAATGAGACAGGCAGAAGAGAATTACAAAGTAACGAGCGCACGATTCAAGCAAGGGCTGGGCACAAACTCCGACTTGCTCGACGCGGAGGTTGCGTTACTTCAGGCAAAGACGAACTACACCCAAGCATTGGTTGACTTCGGTTTGGCGGAAGCCTCACTCGAAAAGGCAATCGGCGAATAAACGATATTTTGAATCTCATGACATAATCCACGTATGAAGAAAACCATAGTACTCCCGTTCTTGATAAGTATTGCCTCACAACTGACGTCGGCGCAGGATTCAACGATAACGCTGACACTGGAAGAGGCTATTAAGCTGGCCATGCGTCAGAATACTGATTTGCAGTCGTCCCGGCTGGATGTTGAGAAGGCAAATGCCCGTGTGATGGAAGCCTGGGGATACACCCTGCCGTCTGTTGATATCTCGGGTCAGTACGTCAGGACGTTGAAGACCCCCGTATTCTACATCTCCGACAGTTCCGGCCGGCCAACACCCCTCAGAATAGGCGCCGCCCATTCAGCAAACGCCTCCCTTCAGGTACGTCAACTGCTTTTTAACGGAACGGTTTTTGCCGGCGTTGGCGCTGCGGGCACATATTCAGATGTTGCCAGGCAGCTTTTCAGGGGCAAGCAGCTGGAGACTGTTGTTAAAGTCAAAAAAGCGTTCTATGGGGCAATGCTTGCAGCGGAAGTTCGCATCATGATGAGGTCGAACCTTGCCAACGCGGAGGACAACCTGAAGAATGTAAAGCTCATGCGGGGGCAGGGGATTCTGTCTGAATACGATGAGCTGCGTGCCATTGTCGGCGTTGAGAACCTGCGCCCGTTGGTCATTCAGTCCGAGACGAACTCCACGCTTGCACTCGACAATCTTAAGTCCGTGGTTGGCCTTTCCCCATCGGAGAGACTAAAACTCGAGGGAGCCATGCAGCTGGAGCCTGTTGATGAATCATTGCTCATACAAGCGTCAGCTTTGATCTTCAAAAACAACCCGAATTACAACGCACTCCTCGGTCAAGTTGAAGTGAACGAGGCCTTTGTGCTTGCGGAGCGCTCGAATTATCTCCCGACGATCGCGGCATTCGGGAACTATCAATATCAAGCGGCAAAAAGCTCTTTCAACCTGTCGACGAACGATTTTCTTGCAAGCTCGCAGGTGGGCCTGTCGTTCTCCTGGAGCCTGTTCCAAGGTCTTCAAACGAATGCACGCGTACAGCAAGCCCAGGTTGAGGTATTAAAATCAGAAGAGCAGAAAACGAACGTGCAACGGAACCTCGAGATCGGTTTGACGGCAACGATCGGCAATCTGCAGGCAGCACGAAAAAGGATTGAAGCTCAGGAAAGAACGGTTGAGCAAGCCGAACGCGGATACAAGATCGTGACGACGCGTTTTCTGGGTAACTCAGCCACCCAACTTGAAGTCAACGATGCACAACTTGCATTGACCCAGGCGCGCGTGAACCGCGTGCAGGCGATTTACGATTATCTCATTGCCACCGCAGAACTCGATCAGCTCACCGGGCGACTGCCGGCCTATGTTCAACAAGAAGTTGATTAAGAATTTTCGATGGAAGGAATAATCATGAAAGCAGTCAAGAAATATTCGCTCATCCTTGGAGTGACACTAGCTCTGTTGCTCGTGCTGGAAGCTTGTAATAACAGCGAAGCAAAGCAGGAAGGCGGTGCTCCCGTCAAGCCAGCGCTCAGCGTTCGTGTGGTGGAAGTGACTTCACAACCGCTCGTCGACGCCATCCATGTTTCCGGCATCATCAAGGCCCTTGATGATGTTATGATCAGCCCGGAGGAGGGAGGCGTCGTCAAGGAATGGAAGGTTCAGAAGGGACAATGGGTTGACAAAGACGTTATCGTT
>CAYNRS010000064.1:0-7533 GCA_964399565.1 uncultured Ignavibacteriaceae bacterium | reverse complement strand
GTTACACGTTCGCAGCACTTGCTTCAGCCGGAACGTTGTCGTCAACCAACAAGACTGTTACCTTAACAATCACAAACTAAGATCTTAATTCACTATCATAGCGGGGAGCGGCGACGCTCCCCCTTTACTATTTAAGGAGCATTCACATGAAGAAGTCAGTCCTCACGTTCGTTGCAGCGGTTGCGAGTTTGGTTTCAGTCGAGAATATGTTCGCACAAGCCACCGCAACACAGAACGTTACGCTTGCGGTAAACACGGTTTACAAGATATCAACGTCAGGCAACCCCGGTGCGATGACCATCACCACGGGAACAGCCGGCACGGATGCTTTGACATCGGTCAGCGACAACTCAACGACCTACAGCATCACACAGAACTTTGGCAACACCGTGAAAATCACAGCCTATTTGGATGCGGCTCTTGCGGCAGGATACACGCTGCAGATGAACCTTGCCAGCACCAAAGGTACGAGTGCAGGGAGCATCGATGTATCGAGTGCGACGTCTGGTAGTGCAGTAGATGTTGTTACGGCCATCAGCCGTGGTGCGGATGCAGGTCAATCGATTGGTTACACGTTCGCAGCACTTGCTTCAGCCGGAACGTTGTCGTCAACCAACAAGACCGTTACTTTGACAATTACAAACTAGCGCGGTACCGGAGAGACCGCGGCGGATCAAGGGGACGGGTTCGCTGCGGTCTTCTTCCGAACGTTAATGGAGTACAGCTATGAACAGGAAATCTCAAAACATAGCCAAGACAATCGCAAAAGTCCTCGCCAGCCTGACCTTCGTTGTTGCCTCGCTTTGTGCTCAACATTCAACTGCAAAGCAGGTGTTAACTCTACAGGTTCTCGAGCTCAACAAGATTGACCTTGTCGGAACAAATCTGACGCTGACGGTTGACGCCGGAGACCCTTCAGACCTTTTCCAAAAACCGGCAGTGAACACAAACACGACTCTGGTGTGGACAAGCAACGGCGGGACCAAAAAGATTACAGTTGCAACAAGCAACTCTTCCTCGAAATTTGCGCTGAAAGTTTCAGCGCTCGATGTTTCTCCGGGAGCAGGTCTGACCACTGCCGAAGTCAGTTTTTCTGACGATGCGACACGCGACCTGATTGTGGGCGTCGGAAAGTCGGCGGGCAAATGTCAGCTCCGCTTTACTGCCGTCGCAAATGAAAAACAGAGCATAGGGGCCGATGCGCATGTCATAACCTTCACCATCACGAGCAGCTAAGAAGTTGAATCTGGACGCCCCTCATCCTATATTTCACAACGCCATGAAACTGTCCCCGCTTAAATACCTTCTTTGTGTGATCCTCCTCCTCTGGGGCAGGGCAAACGGGCAATTCGGCGTTTCTTCCCATACAATGACAGTCCAAGTTCAGGAAATTACAGGAATTCAGGTTAACATTGGTTCAATTAATATGGCGATTTCGGGGGCGGATGCTGTTGCTGGGCAGGACGATATGACGACCATAGACCAATCGAGCACACTCTTGTGGGGGATTAACGGCAATACGAAAAAGATCACCGTCCAGACCGCTCTGGCTACGCCCACCTTCACACTGAAAGTTCTGGCTCTGACTCCCACGCAAGGCACCGCCGCCCCGGAGGTTACTCTCAATACGACCGCTCAAGATTTCCTCTTGAGTGTAGGAAGGAGTTCGGGGAATTGCATTCTCAAATATACCGGAGTTGCCTTCGCATCTCAGGGCACAGGGACCGACGCCCACACCATTACATTCACCGTACAGGCACAATAGGGAAAAGATGAGGAAAAGTTTCGCTAACTTTGCAATGCTCGTGCTGCTTGGAGGTCTGCAAGCGTTTGTAACGCCTGTGCTGGCTCAGGAAATCACGGTGAATGGCGGGAACCAGACTGTAAGCATTACAACAGGTACACCTGGAGGAGAACCACTCCCGGTCGTGAACACATCAACGACGCTCACCTACAGAAAACAAAGCGTAATTGCAAAAATCACGGTAGGAACAAGTTGCCCCGGTCAGAGTTTTACTTTGAAAGTGCTGGCAGTGAGTGTTACCAAGGGTGTCGCGGCCCCGGAGGTGACGTTGACAAATGGCATGCCAGCGACGGATTTCATAACGAGTATTCCCAAGACCGGAGCTGCAACAGGAACCTGCACATTACAATACACTGCCTCGTCGCTTTTTTCACAGGGGAACAGCCTGGACGAAGGAAATGATGTCCACACTGTCACATATACAATCCTAGCTCAATAGGCCTCTCATGAGAAAACACCTAGTCGTTTATGTTGCGTTCACAAGTCTTCTTCTCTTTCCGTCTCTCCAGTCTCAAATTTCTGTCATAGGTGAGTTAAGTCAGGATCGCGAAGTTCGGCCGGGTGAGAAATACGACGGCGTCATCCTCGTGAAAAACGACACCAACGAGCCTCAGGAGGTGAAAGTGTACCAAACTGATTATTCGTTCCACTTCAGCGGAACGAATAACTACGCTGACCCAGGGTCAATGGTCCGTTCAAACGCAAAATGGATTGCCTTCAGTCCCTCTTTCCTGACAGTTCCGCCACAGAGCGCCCTTGCGGTAAACTATTCTGTGACTGTTCCCGAGGACAAAGAAAAGAAACTCGTAGGCTCCTATTGGAGTATGTTGATGATCGAAGGTGTTCCAAAGGGCTCCGCGGAATCCTCAGCGCCTGCCAAAGACAAAACGCAAATGGGTATCATGCAAACCATTCGATACGGTGTGCAAATCGCAACGCATATTACCGGAACCGGAGCTCGCAAATTGAACTTTGTCGGGACGCCAAAGATTGTAACCTCTGCAGACGGTAAAAGAAAGCTCCAAATTGACATTGAGAATGTTGGCGATATTGGAATGAGGCCCGAGGTGTATGTTGAATTGTTCGACGAAAAAGGTGTTTCCAGGGGTAAGTTTCCAGGAGTTCGATACAGAATCTACCCTGGTACTTCGGTTCGTCAGAGTATCGACCTTTCGTCGGCTTCGGCGGGAACATATAAAGCACTTGTTGTTGTTGATGCCGGCGGCGAAGATGTCTTCGGGGCTCAGTACACATTGAAATTCTGAAAAGGAAATGAAGCACACCGCCGTACATTATCCGGTCCACCGGGACCGGATTTTTTTTGCCTGGGTTCTCCTTGTGCTAGTTGTTGTTTGTGCCGGGGCGAGGCAGGATCAAAGCGTCGAAGTACGGCCGGCGGACAAAACCGTTTTTGAGATCCGCCCCGGATCCATTCTTGCTCTTGCTATGAGAGTCACAAACATGTCGCAAGGGGACAGATCATTTGAATCGAAGTTGGATTTACCGGCTGGATGGCGACCAATCGCAAAAGATCTGCCGTTTACGATTTCTCCAGGTAACAACGATCTTCGACTTTTGACCTTCTCGATTCCCTCCGAGACTCCAGCGGGGACCTACCGCGTTTCGTATAAGTTGAAGGATAGAGACTCCGGCGTTCAGCTCGGCGAGGGTGTGGTACAAGTCATTGTGCGTGAAATCCTGCAGCTTGAACTCAGGCTTTCAGAAGCGCCTCGATTTGCCGTTGCAGGCAGACAATATTCATCGCATTTCTTTCTGGTCAACAAAGGAAACACGACGAGTCGAATAAAGCTGTCCACCCGAAGCACCGAGAACTTTCCCTCAGTAATAGAATCCTCTATCGTCATTCTGGCTGCGCAGGAGGCGCGATCCGTTGAAGTCAAAGTGGTTACATCCCCGCTCACGGAAAAGGTGCAGCACACCGTGGAGCTTTTTGCAACCTTCGAGCAGGATACGATGATAAGCTTCAGGGCTTCCAGTGTCGTGGAAGTTGTGCCTCAGGTTGCACGGTCCGAGGACCGTTACCTCGAACTGCCGCTCTATGTGCGACTGCGTTCGGCGGGCGAGAACAACGTTGTCGGTGGACAAGTGGAAATCGCTGGTTATGGCAGTTTCAACGAGGATCGGTCCGACCGATTTCAGTTTCTCATTCGCTCTCCTGAGACTCAGACTCGTTCGGCCTTAGGCCAGAGGGATGAGTATAAGGTTAGTTATAAAACACGGGGCGTTGAATTGTTCGCAGGAGACTGGAATTACTCTTTGACACCGTTGACAGAAATTGGCAGGTACGGGACGGGCGCGGGGGCGAATATGTCTCTCGGCGGAATCAACCTTGGCGGTTTTTACAACGAAACGCGATTCCTTGAGCCGCGGCAAAAGCAACTTGCCGCATTTCTGAACTACGATGTCACGGATGGGCTGAGAACAGCAATCAATTATCTAAAAAGGACAGACACAAGCGATAACCAGGCTATTACCCTTCGCAGCATTTCCAGGCCATTTCTCCAAACAGATGTTGACGCCGAAATCGGCTTTGGGTCGACCGATACGACGAAGAGTGATGCCTACTCACTTCGGCTCTCCGGTAATCAGCGGTGGGTTTCTTATGAGGTGAGGTTTGTACGGGCCGATGCAACTTTCCCGGGTTACTATCGCGACCTCGACTTCACATCGGCCGGACTGACTCTGCAGGCGTCAAAGAACATCAGACTGGAAGCCTATTACCGCGACGAATCGCGGAATCTTGCACGAGACACAAACCGCGTATATGCTCCACGGGACCGCTATTTCCAGCTCGGCATGGCGTATTCGAGCTTTCTTTCCTTGTACTATCGAACGAACAACCAGGAAGACCTGATGCCCCAACCGCATTACAGCAGGCGGGAAAACGTGCTGCAGGCAAGATTGGGTTACAACTTCACTGATTTCAGCATGTTTGCGAATGCGGATTTTGGAACCACGCAGGACCGATTGCAGAACAAGCCGTTTCCGTCGATCAGCTATTCCCTCAACACCAGCGTTCGCCCCATCCCGTCGCAGAGTTATGCGGCGTCCATTCAGTATGCAAAGGACCAAAGCATATCTACAAACGAGTCTCAAGAGCGATTATCGGGCAGCCTCACGGCTTTTCTGTTTCTCGGGCAGGCAACGCAAATCCAGTCGAGTTTCTTCGTGAGTCGAACACAGACTTCCTTCCGCCAGACGTATGCATTGTTTGAACTTATGCTTGAGCACATCTTTCCCTCAGCCCACAAAATAACCGTTAAAGGAAGACAAAGTTCGATTAGTCCATCAAGCGAAGCCGGCCAAACGGCTTACCACCTGGAGTACGCGATTCCATTGGGCATTCCCCTCAAAAGGTTAACTACAAACGGTCAAATCTCAGGAAGAGTGATCGACGAAGCAGGACGTGGCATCGAAGGCGTTCTCCTCAATGCAGGGCCCGCTGCTGCGCTTACCGATGACGATGGCCGATTCCTTTTCCCGTCTCTCTCACCAGGAGTGGTGTTTCTTCATATTGACCGGGCAAGCATCGGTTTGGACAAGGTCGCACTACAACTGATGCCGATGGAGGTGGTTGTGAGAGGCGGCGATGATGCACACGTTGGTGTCACTGTCGTCAGGAGTTCATTCGTTTTAGGGACAGTTACCCTTTTCGGTCAGAAGAATGAGAGTTTTGCCGACTCATCGGGTGAGATTGTTGAAATAGGCGGGCGTTCCGGAATCTTTGTTGAACTTCGCGGACACAATGAGACACTCCGCCGGGTCACAGACAGCAAGGGAAGGTTCGGTTTCGCAGATTTAAGACCTGGCAAATGGATGCTGAAAGTTGTTGGTGGTGATGTGCCGTTGTATCACGCACTGGACCAGGATTCCTTTGACCTTGAAATTCAATCCGGCCAGAAGAGCGAAATATCGTTTAAGATTCTCCCGCGAAAAAGACAAATCCGGATCATTCAAGAAGGAGCGGTCATCGAAGAACGAAAACCGGATTTTCAGCCGAAGACCCCCGATGCCGACACGCTCGAAACATGTCTGGTTTTCTACAGTCCCGCCAGAAAAGGATATGTGATTCAACTGTCGTCATGGCTCACAAAGAGCAAGGCGGAGAAACTTGCCAAAGATGCAAAGACATTCATTGGGCGGCCGTCGTATGTTGAGTCCGCCTATGACCCAAAACTTGGAAGACGATACCGTGTAAGAGTTGGCCCATTCAAGACAAAAGAAGAAGCTGAAGAAAAGTGCCGTCACTACCGCCAATCAACATCTGATGGAAGGGGCTCAGATTCCGGCCTCGGGAGTCAGGCAAATGTCCAAGACGTGCATCATTCGTATTTAGTTGTCTTCAGCCCGGTGAAAAAAGCATTTTCCCTTCAACATTCTTCCTGGCTGACGGAGTCTAAAGCGAAAAGAGTAGCCGGGGATGCTGAACGGACGTCAGGTCTTCCTTCTTTCATGGTAACATCTTCCCGGCCTGAAGTGGGAAAAAGGATTGGTGTTCGAGTGGGAATCTTCAAGACGAAGGACGAGGCGCAAAGGAAAAACACGAGCTTAACCAAATCTCGGACGATCGTTTCCTCATATCATTCCCCGGTTTCCTCAAGACCCGACGTCCAACCTTAGTTCTTAGGTTCGCCAAGCCGCAGAACCCTCGACGCCTCGAATCCTCCCTGTTTCTGAGGGCTTCTTGTCGTTTGTTTTGTAGAATCTTCAAGAAAGACCTTGCTTGCTAATCTGGTCCCTCAAGCCTCGTTGTAAATCATTATCGTATAACGGCTTACTATCGCCTTCGTGTGCCAGGATTCTCGATTCCATGGCACCAAAATTGAGGTTTCTCATAACGTGAATTCCAAAAAACTTCTTGATTATAGGGATTACTTTCAGTTTCTTGCTCTCACTCCAATCTGATTCTCGTGAGAATCCTCAGCGTACTCATTCTACTTATCGTTGGAACCCTGGCACAAGCCCAGGATGGTAGCTCGACCACTCAGCTTCTGACTGTCGAAGTCAAACCTATCTCGAAGATTTCTGTGACAGGGAGCCCTGAAGCTCTCATCGTTAAGGAGGCGGTACCTGGCAGTGACCTCTCGTCGGTCAGCGACGAAAACACGAAGTACAGTGTTACCACGAATCTGGATAACATGAAGATTGTTGCTTCCATCGACGACCCAATGCCACAAGGAACGCGGCTTATGATTAGCCTGAACAGCTCAAAGGCAACAAGCTCGGGCATTGTAGACATTTCAGACGCTTTGACGCCAGTCAATGTCGTGACGGGAATAGCAAAAGGCAGCGATTATAATCAAACGATTAAGTACGTATTTGCGGCGGATGCAACCGTGGGAGAGATGCCGACCGAGTACCGGACCATCACTCTCACCCTCACAAACTAACCCCTTCTGCACTTGCCTTAGCAAAAATGAACAGGGCGACAAGCGCCTTGCGATTTGCCGCGCCCATCGCCCTTGATATTACTGTTGGTTCTTTTGTGTCTTGTAGTTATCGAATTGAATCGCCTTCTTTGCTCTTCGCGCATCGCCTACGCTATCTTTGAGCGATTTTTGGTAGGTGCCGAGCCTTCCTGCCTGTTCGCCTAGAATCGCTGCTCCCGCGCCACTCGCAGCCGCCGGCGAGGAGATGATCATCTGTCTGGCGTCGTCGATTTCTTTGGCGGCTTCTTCATGATTTCCCGCGTCGAGTGCTTCCATTGC
>CAYNRS010000063.1:0-7578 GCA_964399565.1 uncultured Ignavibacteriaceae bacterium | reverse complement strand
AGCCGACAAGCGATATTCCAGCAATCGCATTCGTCGCAGACATAAGCGGAGTATGCAAGAGCGGCGGAACGCGCGTAATAATGTGGTAACCAAGGAACGCCGCCAGCATGAAAATATAAAGACCAATTTCCAGGTCGCTCGTCATAGCATCATGTCGGGTCAGATTCTTCAACTGCGCGTTCACAACCTCACCTTTATGAGTTACAAGGGCCTCACGAATTATTTGATCATCGAAATTGATGTCGAGTTTGCCATCTTTCACGAGATTCAACACAAACGAAGCGATATTCCGCGCGTACATCATGCTGGCGTGATAAGGAACGGTTGAGGGCAAATTAAGAGGACCGACAATCGTTACTTTGCCGACTGTCGCCGTCTCGCCGGGTTTTGTCAACTCGCAATTTCCGCCGGCTTCGGCTGCAAGGTCTATGATCACTGAGCCTGACGGCATAGCCTGGACCATGTCCTCTGTAACGAGAATTGGAGCTTTCTTACCAGGGATTGCCGCTGTGGTAATAATGATCTCGTTTTCGGAGACAACTTTTTTCATCAATTCTCTTTGTCTTCGATAGAAATCCTCCCCCATTGCTTTTGCGTACCCACCGGCAGCCTCAGCCTCGTTTGTTTCAAGTTTCAATTCGACGAATTTTGCTCCCAAACTTTCCACTTGTTCTTTGACTACCGGCCGCACGTCGTACGCCTGCACGGAAGCCCCGAGTCGCCTGGCCGTCGCTATGGCTTGGAGCCCTGCGACGCCAACTCCGATGACAAGGACTCGGGCCGGCGTAATCGTTCCCGCCGCTGTCATCATCATGGGAAACATTCTGTTGTGCACGCTGGCAGCCAAGAGAACTGCTTTATATCCCGATATGGTCGCCATGGAAGTAAGGGCATCCATGGGTTGCGCCCTGCTTATTCGGGGCAACAGCTCAAGGGCAAAAGAAGTGACTCCCTGACTTGCAAGACGAGCAACAGTCAGGGGAGCCGAATAGGGATTGAGCAAGCCGACTAAGACTTGACCTGACCGCAGATGATCGTCTTGGGACGCAGAGTTCTCAAGAGGTCGAACTTGAGCAATGATATCCGCGGATTGAAGAACTTCGGCTTTGTTGGCAACCATCTGGACGCCTTGTTCTGCGAAGAGTGAATCTGAGAACCCTGCCTCTTGGCCAGCGTTCCTTTGGACGACAACTTTTAGCGCGGACTTCGTCAAGGAAGGCACAACTGCAGGAACAAGCGCCACGCGCTGTTCTAAGGAATTTGATTCGTTTACAACACCGATTACCATCGCCGCGTCAGTGTCATCTTCCGTACACTCGTTCTCCCGGCGGCCATCGTGTGATGGTCACAGGGAGGTATTCGATTCGTGGGAAACCATCAGATGTCCGGTATGCCAGGGAATGTTTGAGGAAGTCCCTATCATCGCGTTTGGGGAAGTCTGTGCGTTGATGTGAGCCACGGGATTCTTGCCTCTTCAGCGCAGATCCAATGATTGTTTCCGCCACGTCAATCATGTAGGAGAGTTCCATTGCTGACACGAGCTCGGTATTAAACGTGTAGCTTTGGTCGGAAAGGGAAATGTTTCTGAATCTCTCCTGGATTTCACGGATCTTTTCCTGCGATTTCTTGAGTGAAGATTCTATGCGGTAAATCCCTGCGCCATGCTCCATCGCTTGATGCATTTCTTTGCGAAGGGTCGAAATCTTTTCTGTCCGCTTGCTGCCGCCGTAGAATTGGTTTTCGACGCGTTTCTGTTCATCGGTTGTTAGCTGTGCAAAGGACGAAGTTGTCGAAGCTTGTTCTTCGGCAAATCGAGCAGCCGCTTTTCCCGCTCGAGCTCCAAACACGACGATTTCCGTCAGAGAGTTTGAACCGAGCCGATTAGCCCCGTTGATGCTGACGCATGCGCATTCACCCGCCGCGAACAAGCCTTTCAATGTCGTGGCCCCGTGAATGTCCGTGTGAATTCCTCCCATCATATAATGAACAACCGGCCGGACAGGAATCATGTCCTTGACGGGATCAATGTTTTCATACTTCAAACACAACTCCCTCACAAACGGAATTTTCGCATCGATAACCTTTTCTCCTAAATGGCGGAGATCAAGGTGGACATAATCACCGTAGGGTCCATTGAGTGTTCGGCCTTTCTCCTGTTCCTTGACAAATGCCTGAGACAATCGGTCGCGCGGACCAAGCTCCATCGATCTGAGAACCGGCTTGGGCTGCGGCACCCCGAGGTCATAATCCTGAAGGTAGCGGTAGCCGTCCTTGTTCAACATCCATCCGCCCTCCGATCGGGCAGCTTCTGTAATAAGAATTCCCGTAAACGGGAGCCCTGTTGGGTGATACTGAACAAATTCCATGTCCTTGAGCGGAACGCCGACACGATACGCGAGCGCCATACCGTCGCCATTTTTGATGTTGGCATTCGTTGTAAAAGGAAAAACCCTGCCGCATCCACCCGTGCAGATGATAACCGACTTGGCCAAAATAGCCTCAACTTTGCCGCTTCGTATTTCCAGCGCAACCACTCCCTGGCATCGCCCGTCTTCCACGAGCAGTTTTGTCACAAACCATTCGTCATAGCGGCGAATCTGCGAAAATTTCAACGTCGTTTGGAACAATGTGTGCAGCATGTGGAAGCCTGTTTTGTCAGCAGCAAACCATGTTCGTTCAATCTTCATTCCGCCAAACGGACGGACTGCGATTTTTCCGTCATCCTGGCGGCTCCAGGGGCAACCCCAGTGTTCGAGGCGGAGCATTTCCTCAGGGGCTTCTTTGACGAACGCTTCAACAGCATCCTGATCACTCATCCAGTCGCCACCCGAAATAGTGTCGTAAGCATGGAGCTCGAGGTTATCGTTCGATTTGATCACAGCCGCGGCTCCGCCTTCGGCTGAAACAGTGTGGCTTCGCATGGGATAGACTTTTGAGAGGACAGCAACGTTAATTTTTGGGTTGGCCTCGACAGCGGCAATCGCTGCTCGAAGGCCTGCTCCACCGCCACCGATAATAAGAACATCGTGTTCGTTCGGTCCGTATCGGGCCATCGAGTTCGAGAAAGAATGGAGTAGAAAAAGATGAGACGGAACTGCTCTGACTATCCTCGCGGCTTATAAGTTAGAGAGTTCGGTCTAAAAGTCAAGGGAAGTTTTGGAGAGGAAATACAGCTTGAAGCAGGCCGAAAACTGAAGTCTTCTCTCTCTATAAGGCTTTTGATTCTTGGATCGACCGCAACTCTAGAGGTACTTGTGCTCGACAGTATTTCCTTTGTCGTCGTACACATACAGAAGCGGCACTCCGGTAGGAATATTCAGTTCGAGAACTTCTTCTTTCGAAAGATTATCGAGCTTCATGACGATGGAACGCAGGCTGTTGCCGTGGGCAGCGACGAGGATGTTTTTTCCTCTCAGCACATCAGGCAGGATCTTCGCCTCGAAATACGGCAACGTGCGGGCGGCGGTGTCTTTGAGACTTTCGCTGATGCCGTCCGGATTGAGCTCGGTTTTCTCTTTCGGCGGCGGAACTTCATAACTCCTGCGCCAGATCTTCAGCTGTTGTTCGCCATATTGTTTGCCGATTTCCGCCTTGTTTTTTCCCTGCAACGCGCCGTAGTGACGCTCATTAAGAGCCTGATCGTACGCAACGGGGAGATTTTTCTGTTCGATGATTTTGAGGACGATATAAAGCGTCTCAATAGCTCTCTTGAGAACCGAAGTATAAGCCTTGTCGAATTTGTAGGACTTCAGCTTCTCGCCGGCCTCGCGAGCTTCTTGTTCTCCTTTCGGAGAAAGCGGGATGTCAACCCAGCCGGTGAAACGGTTTTCGAGATTCCATTGAGATTCGCCGTGACGGAGGAGGACAAGGTTAGGCATAGAGAATGGAGTAATGGGTTATTGGAGTGATGGATTTTTGAATGTTACTTGACGTTGAAATACCGCGCTTCGGGATGATGCACGATAATCGCCGACGTGGACTGCTCGGGATCCAGTTGAAATTCCTCCGTGAGCGAAACGCCGATGCGTTCCGGCTTAAGCAAGTCGAACAATTTTGCCTGATCCTCCAGGTTAGGACACGCCGGATAACCGAAGCTGTAGCGAGATCCCTGGTACGTCTGATTGAATAATTTACGAATTTCTTTTCCGTCTTTCCCTGAAATTCCAAGCTCTACGCGAATTTTCTTATGCCACAATTCTGCCAGGCCTTCGGCGCTTTCAACGCTCAAACCGTGGAAATAAAGATAATCCTTGTAGTTGTTTGCCTCAAAAAGCCCCCTCGAATATTCTGAGGCCTTTTTGCCAACAGTGACAAGGTGGAATCCCACGACATCGATTCTGCCCGATCCGACAGAAGCAAAGAAATCCGAAATGCACAGTCGACGCCCTTCTTGTTGACGAGGAAATGAGAATCGGAGCCATTCCTGTAATGAATGGGGCGTGAGAAATGAGGATTGTGGGTTTATGCCATCCTCGGGCGGACGGTAGATAATGAGATCGTTCGCATGAGATTGACACGCGAAATATCCGTAGACCACTTTGGGGACAAGAAGGTTCTCTGCAACGACTTTCTTCTTCAGCTCCTCGTACTCGGGGTGGATCTGCTGTCTCAAAATCTTTTGGTACTCCTGCTCGCTCAGTTTTCCGCGTACAACTCTCCATTGACCCCGTATGAGCGCGACATCATTGACATAAGGAAATACATCCTCGATGGAAATACTCTCGACTACTCTGCTTCCCCAGAAAGGCGGATTGGGAATCGAAACGTCGGTCCGCACATTCGAACGAACTGTTTTTTCCTGAACACTGACAACCAGGGGCTCGATCTCATCTGTGCTTTCCTGTTCAGCCAATGCCAGAGCAATTTTTGCCTCTGAACCTGTCAGGGTTTCCGTTTCAACCGCGGACTCAGCATAAGTAGTCTTCACCACGGTCGATTCGCCCTTAGCGATCTGTTCCATCAGCCTCAGGCCGTCAAAAGCATCGTTCGCATAGTAAACGTGTCCGTGATAAACCGAACGAAGGTCTTGCTCAACGTATCGGCGCGTCAATGCGGCGCCACCGAGAATCACCGGAATGCGAAGGCGTTGCTCATTCATCACTTCGAGATTCTCTTTCATCACAAGCGTAGATTTCACAAGCAAACCACTCATGCCAATCGCATCCGCGTTGTGTTCTTGCGCGGCGTGAAGCATCGTCTCAAGCGCGCATTTGATTCCAAGGTTAACGACCCTGTATCCGTTGTTTGTGAGGATGATATCGACGAGGTTCTTGCCGATGTCGTGGACATCGCCCTTGACAGTGGCGATGACCATTGTTCCTTTCTGTGATCCTTCTTCTTTCTCCATAAATTGTTCAAGATGCGCCACGGCAGCTTTCATGACTTCAGCAGATTGGAGCACAAAGGGGAGCTGCATTTGACCGGAGCCAAAGAGTTCGCCCACGACTTTCATCCCGTCAAGCAATATGTTGTTAATGATATCCAGCGGTGGATGTTTCTTCCGGGCTTCATCGAGGTCGGCATGTAAACCCACCTTGTCGCCATCGATGATTCGATTTTTCAATTTTTCTTCGACTGTTGCGCCCTTGACACCGGATTTCTTCTTTGGTTCCACCTTCTTGCCTTCAAAAAAGGCCATCAGCTCCGTGAGAGGGTCGTAAACAACTTTTCGCGATTGGCCTTCTCCTTCAAACTTTCGTTCATCGAAGACCAGTTGACGGCAGAGCTCTCGTGCACGTTCATCCATCTTGAAGAGCGGCATAATTTTGGAAGCGTGGACAATGGCCATGTCGAGGCCCGCTTCCACTGCATAGTGGAGGAACACGCTGTTGAGCGCGTTGCGTGCCGCGGGTGAAAGGCCAAACGAGATATTGCTCACGCCAAGGATTGTGTGAACACCCGGCAATTCTTTCTTGATGAGCGTGATCGCCTCGATGGTCTCTGCGCCCGCTTTCCTGAATTCCTCATCACCCGAGCCGAGAGTGAAGGTCAGGGCGTCAAAAATCATGTCGTGAGGTTTCATCTTGAACTTGCGAACCGCCAGCTCGTAGATTCTTTTTGCTATGGCGAGCTTGGACTCCGCCGACTTGGCCATTCCTTTTTCATCGATCGTCAACGCTATCACCGCTGCGCCATATTTCCTGCAGAGAGGCACAACTGTGTTCATTCTCTCTTCGCCGTCTTCCAGGTTGATTGAATTGACAATCGCCTTTCCACCGATTCGTTGGAGCGCTTCCTCGATGACCGGCGCTTCGGTGGAGTCGATAACGAGTGGGATTGTGATTTGTTTATTGAATCGAGTGATAATCTCACGCATGTCAGCCGACTCGTTTCTTCCAACATAGGCAGCGCAGACATCGAGCATGTGGGCCTGTTCTTTCACTTGCTCCCGGCCCATGGCAACGATCCCTTCCCAATCTTCTTTGGCCAAGAGATCGCGGAACAATTTGCTCCCATTGGCATTGGTGCGTTCTCCAACGAGAATGGGCGGTGGCGTGATATGCAAAGGCATGGATTGGTAGAGGCTTGATGCGCTCGGAGTAAACTCGAACTTGCGCGGCTGGGGAGAGAGATTTCCAACCGCCTGGACAAGCTGGCGAATGTGTTCCTTCGTGGTCCCGCAACATCCGCCGACAACATTGACCCCGAGGTCTTTCACAAAATGGGACAAATACTGTACAAGCTCTTCAGGCGAGAGATGGTAGTGCGCACGTCCGCCCACATTCTCCGGCAAACCGGCATTGGGCATGACGAAAACGGGTTTGGGGCTGTTCTGGGACAACACTCTCACGTGTTCGGACATTTCCTTGGGTCCCGTTGCGCAATTCATTCCGATGATGTCGATATCGTACGGTTCCAGGGATGTCAGCGCCGCAGAGATCTCGGTTCCCAACAGCATTGTCCCCATCGTTTCTATCGTAACTGAGGCTATCACCGGGACGCGTCTTCGTGATTTTTCGAAGTATGCAAAGATCCCGTACAACGCAGCCTTGACCTGGAGGATATCCTGGCATGTTTCCACGGAGAGCAGATCAACACCGCCCTCCAAAAGCCCCATTGCCTGTTCATGGTAAGCTGCAGCCATTTCTTTGAAAGAAATGTGCCCGAGAGAAGGGAGCTTCGTGGTCGGCCCCATTGATCCATTCACGAACCTTGGGTGGCCGTTCCCCGAATACTCTGCGGCCATTCTTTTGGCAATCTGCGCGGCCTTGTAATTGAGCTCGTAAGCACGATCCATCATGCCGTATTCAGCGAGGACAATACTTGTACCTCCAAAAGTATCCGTCTCAATAACATCGCAACCCGCCTCAAGATAGTCGCGATGAACGTTCTCAACAGCCGACGGTTTGGACACAACGAGATATTCATTACAGCCGGCGAGGTCCTCTCCACCGAAGTCATCCGGTGTAAGATCCTGACCCTGGAGGTGCGTTCCTGTCGCACCATCGAAAACGATGATTTTTTCTTTAAGAAGTTCTAAGAAAGTCTTCAAGACAGCGTCCAGTTTTCAGTTCGATTTGCGAACTTTCGTTATAAGGGACATAAGCATTTTTCGGATTTCAACGAGTTGATTCTGCA
>CAYNRS010000062.1:0-7629 GCA_964399565.1 uncultured Ignavibacteriaceae bacterium | reverse complement strand
TGTCCTTATGGTGTACCTCAAGCGGTAACCCGTTCCACGTGAAACAAGGCTAAACAACCCATCTTCTTGGAAGCGCCAACGCTTTGGCTCAGGACGATATGCCTCAATAACCGCTTGCCGGTTGAGGAAGGCCAGATGGACCTGCTCTCCAGGTATGTTCAGCATCTTTTGGAATGGAACAGAAAGGTCAACCTCATCTCACGCCGGGATGTTGAGAACGTGTGGAAAAGTCACATCCTCCACTCGCTTTCGCCACTTTTTGAGTTCCAGCTTATCTCACATCCAGTTGCACTCGACTTGGGGGCCGGTGGCGGCCTACCGGGGATTCCATTGAGAATCCTCTCTCCGGACATGAGAATCACACTTCTGGACTCAATCCAAAAGAAGGTCATGGCCGTGGAGGACATACTCCAGAAGCTGGATCTTACTGGGGCCGATGCAGTATGGGGTAGGGCTGAGGATATGCAGAAGTCGAGTCGCTACAAGGGAAAATTTCATTATGTTGTGGCCAGAGCAGTTGCTCCGCTTGAGGACCTCGTGCGGTGGTCTGTTGGATTTCTTAAGCCTCAAATGAGCAGACCCGAATTCAAAGACCCGACGCGACGCAAGGTTGAGCCTCCTGCATTAATCGCTCTAAAGGGGGGCGATGTCGAAAAGGAGACAACAAAAACGAAACGAATAAGCGGAGTCAAGTCGGTTGATGTCATCAGCCTGACATTCCGGGGTTCAGAACAATTGCTTGAAAACGACAAAAAGATTATCGTAGTTCAGTTTTGATATCAGGAGAATTCGGTGGCAACAGGTAAGGACCTTTTTGAACAACTTGAGAAACTCACGACAGAGCAACGAAACCCCGTAAGCATGGATATCGACGCAAAGTCCGTTGTCGATATTCTGAGCATCATGTCCGGGGAGGACCAAAGGGTTCCGCAGGCAGTAAAAAGCCAGTTGGGCTACATAACAGAAGCAGTGGAAATGACCGTGAAAGCACTCAAAAACGGCGGAAGGCTTATTTACGTTGGGGCGGGGACGAGTGGTCGGCTTGGCGTGCTTGACGCCGTGGAGTGCCCCCCGACGTTTGGGACTGACCCCGGGATGGTTCTAGGAGTGATCGCCGGAGGCGAAAAGGCTATGTTTAAGGCTCAAGAAGGAGCCGAGGACAAGGAGGAATACGGGGCTCAGGACATCGACAAAAAGAGTGTGGGGAAGAAAGACGTTGTCTGCGGAATTGCTGCGAGCATGAGAACGCCATACGTAATCGGGGCCGTGAAGCGCGCGAAGCAAAAGGGCGCTGGGACAATCTATGTCACTACGAACCCACGATCGAAGTTCGAATCAGATGAGTTTGCTGAGCTTGCGTCAGCTGTCGACGTCGCTATTTGTCCGGAAGTAGGCCCGGAAATCGTCATGGGCTCAACCAGGATGAAATCAGGTACGGCCCAGAAACTCGTTCTCAACATGATTACGACAACGGCAATGATAAGGCTCGGCAAGGTGTATGAGAACATGATGATCGACCTGCAAATGACGAACCAAAAACTCAGGGAACGTGCAAAACGGGTCGTAATGACAATCACGGGCGTCTCGTACGACGAAGCGTCAAGTTTTTTGGAAAAAGCAAATGGCCACGTAAAGACCGCCCTCGTCATGATAAAAGCCGGAGTTTCAAAAAAAGAAGCCCAGAAAAGGCTGGAGAGGGCAGACGGCTTTGTGCGTGCGGCGATTGAAGGAAAGGCGCAAGAAATCTCGTGAGGGGAATTCCACCCATCGACCTCGAAATGTACCCGCCCTTCGACGGCTTTCCGCGGAAAGGAATCGAGTTCTTTAAACGTCTCAAACGAAACAACAACCGGCCCTGGTTTGAGAAACACAAGAATGACTATGAAGCATTTGTCAAGCTGCCCATGCAATCCCTCGTTGCTGCGTTACAGCCGCACTTTGCACAGTTTGCATCAGAGTATGAAGTGAACCCGAAGAGATCTGTTTTTCGAATCTACAGGGACATTCGCTTCAGCAAGGACAAAACTCCCTACAAGACACATACAGCGGCGCATTTTGTCCTTAGCGGAAGGCCCAAGGGGTTCCTGGGATCCGGCTACTACTTGCATATTGGACCGGGCGAGATTTTCGCAGGGGCGGGAATATACATGCCGGATGGCGACCAGCTGAAAAAAATTCGGTCACGTATTTCAAGCGCGGGCGACGAATTCTTATCGATCATGACAAACAAAAGGTTCAAGAAACTGTTTGGAAAACTGGAGGGAGACAAGCTTAAGCGCGTTCCTCAAGGCTATGAGGAAAACCACCCAATGGCAGAATGGCTGAAATTCAAGCAGTTCTTCGTGGGGGTCTCTTGGGGAGAGTCAAAGGCCTACCGAAAGCAACTTGTCGTTGACATTGCCAACGCCTTTGAAACGGTGACTCCGCTTGTACGTTTTCTGAACGAGAGCATTAAATAATTTGAATTTGAAATAATTTAAGTTAACGTTATCAACGGTTTTACGTCGACACCAGCCTTCCTCAAACCTTCCCGCAAAGTCCTAGCGAGTAGGTAAGAACCGGGAGTGTCGCTGTGAATGCACAGCGTTGTGGGATGAAGACGTAGGATGGTTCCATCAATTGCCGCGACCGTCCCCGTCTTGATTAATTCTATGGTGCGTTGTGTGGCTTTTTCGGCGTCCGTCAGCAATGCGTCGTCATGGTCCCTCGACCGAAGTGTGCCGTCGGCCTCATAAGCGCGGTCGACGAATGCCTCTTCAGCCACACGGAATCCAGCATCTTTCCATACCTCGATCATTTCCGACCCAGCCAATCCGACAAGTATAACCTCTGAGCTCCACAACTTTGTCCCCTCGGCGATGGCTGCGGCGATTTCCAGGTTCTTCACTGCAACATTATACAAAGCGCCATGAGGTTTGACATGAGTGAGCTGACAGCGAAGTTGTGAACACACCTCTCCGAGCGCTTCGATTTGGTTATGCACTGTCTTTCGGATTTCATCGCGCGATAACTGCATCTGAATTCTCCCGAAATTTTTCTGGTCCGGAAAACTCGGATGCGCGCCTACACAAACGCCATACTTCTTCGCAAGCCAAACTGTTGCTTGCATCGAGGTAGGATCACCGGCGTGGCCGCCGCACGCGATGTTTGCCGAAGTGACAAAGCGCATGAGTTGTTCCTCCGAGCTATCCCAAAGCGACTCCGCGCGCTCACCCATATCGGAATTGATGTCAACAGCAAGCGTTGTGCTACTCAAGTTGTTTCCCCCGGGTTTCGGGTAACCGGAAAATCAGTAAGGCACCCGAGAGAAAGAAAGCCGATGTTAAGGCAAGGGAGGAGCCGATTCCGTATCGATCAGCAAGTGCACCAATAACAAACGGAGCCAACGCGCTCACCGCTCGCCCGATGTTATAACAAAAGCCCTGAGCCGTGGCGCGAATACGAGTTGGAAAAAGCTCCGCAAGCAATGCGCCAAAAACGCTGAAATAACCATGTCCAAAATATCCTACAAGCGGTCCCAGGAAAAGAAGCGCGACCTCGCTCCGTCCTAATTGCCCGTAAACGGGGACAATCAGGGCGGCGGCAAGGAGAAAAGCCGCAAAGGCGAGTCTTCTCCCGAATCTGTCCGCAAGAAAACCGAACGAGGTATAACCAAAGAACGCGCCGATTTGCATCGGAATAATCCAGGCTGATGAACGAACGATGCTTAAGCCAGCACCACCCTGCTCAACCGAAGTAGACAGGAACGTTGGAATCCAGGTAAACAAACCCCAATAAGCAAAGAGAACAAACGCTCCAAGTGTAGATGCGATGATGGTCTTTGACAGTAATCTTCCGCGAAAAATTTCGCCGACCCGAACCTGTTCTTTTTGGCTTGACCGTTCGCTCCAGAGTTTTGGTTCATCCACATTTCGACGAATCCAGAACGTGAGAAATGCAGGGAGGATTCCCACAGCGAACAGGAGGCGCCAACCGTAAGTTGTTAATAATAAAGCACTTAGAACGGCCGCGAAAATATAGCCTATCGCCCATCCTGATTGCATAAGCCCAAGGGCCTTACCGCGATGATCGGCAGGCCATGTCTCAGAGACGAGAACCGAGCCAGCCGACCACTCGCCCCCAAGCCCCACGCCGACAAGGGCACGCCAGAGAATGAGTTCCGAAATAGACCCAGAAGTTGCAGTCATCGCCGTGAAAAGTGAATAAACGAGAATTGAGTACATCAATGCCTTTGCACGACCAATCTTGTCGGCCAGATATCCAAACAATATGCCGCCAAAAGAGGAAGCAATGAGCGTCACCGAGGCAAGCGCGCCGGCCGAAGCAGAGTCGAGTGAAAACTCTGTACGAATGGCTGTTAGCGCAAAGGCATAGAGCATGACGTCCATCGCATCCAACATCCAACCCAGCTGCGCAGCGAAAAGAGCCTTCCATTGATCCCGTGTTATCGTTTTGTGCCAGGGTTGTGGAAAGCCTTGGTTCATTGGGTCAAATCTCTCAAGGATTGAATCAGCCGTTCTTGTTCACGGAGTTGCGAGTAAGCCTCTTCCAACGAAATTTTCCGAAAGCGGACTTCATCACGCGGTCGCAACTGTCCAACGAAGTGCATATCGGCGGAGATCACATTGGCGATTTTTGGATATCCCCCCGTTGTTTGATGTTCAACAAAGAGGATAATCGGTTCACCGCTCGGAGGAATCTGGATGGCCCCCAGAGGAGCGCCCTCCGTAATGATTTCTGGATTACCCAAGTGTGTGAGCTTTGGACTAGCAAGCCGTAATCCCATGCGGTTCGAGTCTTCCGAGATGATGTATTGGGCAGAGTAAAACTTTTCCAGTTCAAGGCTGGAGAAACAGTCCGCCTGCATTCCTTCTGTGACCCGGATTTCGCCCTGATAAGATGCGGCAGTCACCAAATAACTCTCAGTCGCGATCGGCTTGAGGTTCTCCGCCGGGAAGTTTTTTGCCTGAAGCACATCGCTCCTCTTCAGCGCTCTTCCATTCATGCCACCGAGATTTGTGAGAAGTTGCGTCGAACGGCTTCCGAGGATTGACGGAACCTCAAATCCTCCTCCAACGCAAAGGTAACAACGCGCTCCGTTCTTTGTGGAGCCCAAACGTAAACGTCCGCCGGCTGGAACTTTAAACGAATGCCACAAAGGTGCAGACTCGCCGTTCAGTTTTGGCTCGAAATCCGACCCCGTGAGGGCAACAATGCAAGAATCTTCGAACTGGAATTCTCCACCTGTCAATGTCATCTCCAAAGCGGAGGAATTTTCGGCATTTCCAACGAGAAGATTGCCCACCCTCATTGAGAATGCGTCCGCAGCTCCGGAAGCTGAGATTCCAAGGTGTGCATGGCCAAATCGGCCAAGGTCTTGAAAGGTCGTCTGGAACCCAGGCTGCAGGACGTGGATAATCGGCATATCTAATCTGACAGGAGTCTGTGAAAATCGCTTTTGCTTATTGGAATGAACTTTACCCGGTTACCGATCTGCAGGAGCGTCGGGGGATCTTTAAGGGGATCAAACAAGCGTAATGGTGTTCTGCCTATGAGTCTCCACCCTCCCGGCGAAGCAACCGGATAAATGCCCGTTTGACTGCCACCGATCGCCACGCTGCCGGCGGGCACACTTGTTCTAGGAATGGATAGCCTTGGGATAGCTATCTGGGACGGCATGCCGCCAAGATAAGGAAACCCTGGAGAAAAGCCGAGGAAATAGACAACGTATTCGACCGAAGCGTGAATCCGAATGACGTCCTCAGGCGATTGACGAGAATGTGTCGAGACTTCATTTAGGTCGGGACCAAATTCGTCGCCGTAGCATGTTGGAATTTCAATAATGCGGTCTTCATTCTCGTGCGTAGTAACTTGCTCGATAAGTTCTCGTACGCTTTTTTCGACCGACGCGTGATCTGTTTGGAGAGGATCGAAAGAAACAAGTATAGAATTGTAAGCTGGATGAATGTTCCGGATTCCCTTAAGGACGTGACCATGGAGAAGATGGGTCAAACGAGCGACTCTTTTGTGAACATCAATCGAAATGTCATCGCCAAGTCGAACAAGCAACGAAGAATCAGAGGCAGGAGAAAACAAGATGGGGATCCCCATGGCGACAGTGGCGTTACGATAGCGAAAATTGCAGGTCGATGCAATTCAACGAAAGGTGGCGATTTGATGCGGATCAAGAGTCGAAAACCTCACCTTGACAATCCGCACCACGCTTGGTATATTACAAACACAAAAGACGGGTGAATCCACGAGTAAACGGGATGCGCCCTCTTTTTGTTTTGGAGAATAAGGCAATATTGAACCAATGTGAGTATGAAATGAGCGAAACAGCGGTTAAACCGGGCAATCAGCCAATTGAGACGATAGACTCGATCCCGGCCACCCTACCAGTACTCCCGCTCCGGGACGTTGTTGTGTTTCCCTACATGATTTTTCCGGTGTTGGTCGGAAGGGACTCCTCCCTCCGCTCTGCAAACCAGGCACTCGAGCGCGGCAAGTACATTTTTCTTGTCGCACAAAAGAACCCTTCTGTGGACGAGCCCACGCGAGATGATGTTTTTCGCGACGGGACGGTGGCAAAAATCATTCAAATGCTCAAGCTCCCCAACGGCCTGATGAAGATTCTTGTGGACGGAATCGTGCACGGGAGTATTAAACAGTTTCTCGACACCCAGAATTTTCTTGAGGCGGAAGTCCTCATCCACAAACCGCAACAACCCACCGGCACGGAGCTGGATGCGCTGGTTCGTCACACGACATCCCTCTTTAATGAGTATGTTCGTCTGAACAGGAACATTCCGCCGGAAGTCCTGATGACGTTCGACGGCATTAAAGAGCCTCAAAGGAAACTCTATTACATCGCAGCGAATATTCAGCAAAGCGTTGAGGTAAAACAACGCGTCCTTCAAATCGTCAACCTGCGCGATCAGTTTTATGAGCTCTCCAAAACTCTGATGACGGAGGTTGATATCCTGAAGATCGAACGGGAAATCGACTCAAAAGTTCAGGATAACATCCAAAAGTCGCAACGGAAATTCTTCATCCAGGAACAAATCCGCATTCTTCAGGATGAACTCGGTGAAGACGAAGCGTCGCCGGAGCTCGCCAAGCTGAAAGAACAGATCCAGAAAGCCAAGATGCCGAAAGAGGTCGAGGAAAAGGCGATGGAGGAATTCAATAAACTCAAGAAAACGCCTTCCATGTCGCCGGAGTTCTCTGTTACACGCAATTACTTGGATTGGCTGCTGGCCGTTCCATGGACAAAGCGGACGAAGGACAACCTGGAAGTCGACCACGTGAAGAAGATCCTTGAAGACGACCACTATGGCCTTGAGAAGCCGAAAGACCGGATTCTTGAGCATATTGCCGTCCTGAACCTTGTAAGAGAAATGCGAGGCCAGATTTTGTGTTTTGTAGGGCCGCCTGGCGTGGGAAAAACGTCTCTCGCAAAGTCTATCGCTCGCGCCCTTGGGAGAAAGTTCGTTCGAATGTCCCTGGGAGGCGTCAGAGATGAGGCAGAGATTCGCGGACATCGCCGCACGTACATCGGTTCGCTTCCGGGTAAAATCATCCAGTCCATGAAGAGAGCGGGCGTTGTCAACCCTGTAATTCTCATGG
>CAYNRS010000061.1:0-7712 GCA_964399565.1 uncultured Ignavibacteriaceae bacterium | reverse complement strand
TCGACGAGGATGACCCGGGAGCAAAGCCCACCATGATGCTCGGTAAAATAGAACAGGGCAAGAGAAAGCGCCTTATCGTCTACGAACAACCTGAGGTCAAAGAAGTGAATTCGCTGAAGTACGAGCTGGAATTATTCATAGAGTCTATACAGAAAAACATCGAACCGCCTGTCACTGCCAAAGATGGACTGCAGGCGCTTGAGGTGGCAGACGAGATCCTCAAGAAAATCGCCACACAAAAGATAACGATTGGATGAGCCAGTGAAGCAGAAAATCGAACTAAAAGATGACGTCCTGAGGAAAATCGGGACACTGGCCGATGTGGCGAATCTTCGAGTCTACGTCGTGGGAGGCTATATCCGCGATATGCTGCTAGGGAGACAGGTGAAAGATGTTGACGTCGTTGTCGTTGGCAACGGTATTGTGTTTGCGCGGGAGGTAGCACAATCGTTGGGAAAAACCAACCTGGTGGTATTTGAAAAATTCGGAACCGCCATGCTGCAACTCAATGACATGAAAATTGAGTTTGTGGGAGCGAGGAAAGAAAGTTATTCCAGGAAATCACGTAAACCCCGGGTGAAGGAAGCAAGTCTAGAGGATGATCTTTCACGGAGGGACTTTACGATGAATGCAATTGCCGCTTCGCTTTCCCGGGAGAGTTTCGGCGACATCGTTGATCCTTTCGACGGTCGTAAAGACCTGCAGAAGCGTATTATTAGAACGCCGCTTGAGCCCGAGAAGACTTTTGACGACGACCCTCTTCGCATTTTGCGCGCAATGCGATTTGCCTGCCAGCTCGGCTTCAAAGTGGAGCCAAGTCTGATAAAGGCCGCCAGAAAAATGGCAGGTCGGTTGGAGATTGTTTCGCAGGAGAGGATTTCCGACGAATTCCTGAAAATTATGCTCAGCGCAACGCCTTCTGTCGGATTACAGCTCATGTTTGATTCGGGCGTACTGAAGGTTGTCTTTCCCGAGGTGTTTGCCCTCTCTGGCGTCGAGCAGCGGAAGGAACATCACCACAAAGACGTATTTCTTCACACAATGAAGGTTGTCGACAATGTTGCGGAGAAATCCGGGAACGCCTGGCTGAGAATGGCGGCTTTGCTCCATGATATCGCCAAGCCCAAGACAAAGTCGTTCAAAGAGGATGTCGGTTGGACATTTCACGGCCACGAAGAAGCTGGGGCGAGAATGGTGAAACCCATATTCCGGAGAATGAAGTTTCCTCTGGAGCATGTATCGTATGTGGAGAAACTCGTGCGCCTGCACCTTCGCCCCATGGCGCTCGTGGATGAAATCGTAACGGATTCTGCTGTTCGCAGGTTGATGTTTGAAGCTGCGGAGGAGATCGACGACTTAATGATGCTGTGTCGTGCGGATATTACCTCGAAAAATCCGAGGCTGGTCGAGCAGGTAAAAACAAATTATGAAAACGTAGTCAAGAAAATGAAGGAAGTCGAAGAGAAAGACCACCTTCGAAACTGGCAGGCACCCATAAGGGGGGAGGAGATTATGAAGGTGTGCGGAATTGGGCCGGGTCGATTAGTAGGAGTTTTGAAACAAAGAATCACTGATGCCGTGTTGGACGGGATCATACCGAATGAGCACGATGCCGCGTTGAAGTATTTACTCGGAATCAAAGATGAAATCTTGAACACTTTTTCAGAAGTTCCGCAAAAACCCGAGTGACCGCGGTTCTACATGTTGCCGAACATGTCCCGTCTCTGCTTTCTCGCCTTTCTCTTCTCTGCCCCTCCTTTTCTTGAGGCTCAACAGATTGATATCCGTGGGATTGTGTCCGATAGCGTCACCGGTGAGCGTCTCGTGCATGCCAATGTCATCCTCCGAGGCCACAACAAGGGCGCCACGACAAACACCCAGGGTTTCTTCCTGATTCCGAACGTGGAGTTGGGGGTGTACGAGATGCAGGTGAGGTACGTCGGATTTGAAACAGAAATTCGCACAATCTCGGTTTCCGGATCCGAGGTCCTCCATCTGCAAGTGAGGTTGAAGCCAGCGCCGATTGAGGAATCCGAAATCGAAATCGTTGGACAAAGGACGACACCGATAACGGAAACTCTTACGAGTGTACATGTCCTAGACCAAGCACAGGTGAGAATGGTCCCGGTTACGCTTCAGGAAGATGTTTTTCGCTCCCTGCTCATACTTCCCGGCGTGGTTTCGACCGGAGATGTCACGTCGCAGTTTTATGTTCGAGGAGGTGCAGGAGACCAAAACCTCATCCTGTTTGACGGAATTCGCGTGTATAATCCCTATCACGCGTTTGGAATCCTGAGCGTGTTCGATCCTGGTCTCATTCGCTCCACGGAAGCCTATCTTGGTGCATTCCCGCCAGAGTTCGGCAGTCGGTTGTCGTCGGTGGTGAACTTGAATTCCAAAGACGGGAGGATGGATCGAGTGGCAGGAAGGGGTAGCGTGAATGTCCTTTCCTCGAGTGTGGGACTTGAAGGGTCAACCGGGCTTTTCGAGAATTCGAGTTTTCTCGTTAGTGGAAGGAAATCCCACACGTCAAAACCCCTTCGCCCGTTTTTGAACCAGGACGTGCCTCTGAGTTTTTATGATGGGTTTTACAAGATAACGCTCGACGGATGGGGTGGGGGTAAGATAAGCTTTCGCGGACTCGTCAGCAGAGACGAAATCAATTCTTCGAACGAGTCGAACCCGAACTATCTCTGGCTTAGCAACGGCGGCGCTTTGTCTGTGAGTGGGCTGGTTGCAGATCGCATGTATGGTGAAATTAGTGTTTTTGGGTCGAGATTCAGGTCCGAACGAGGTGGAAAGCAATCAACAGCCAACCCATCGTCGTTCACTCAGGTGCGGGAGCTTGGCGTGAGGGCCAACGCTACTGTGTATGGAGACGAAGGGGAGTTGTTTCACTACGGATTCGAGTCGATCCTGCCGACTCTTCAATATGATTTCGTAAACCGGAATGAAATTCGTTTGCGCATTCGTGAACAACGGCCCGAAGTTGCTAGCTGGTTGAGGTATCAAAAAACTTTGGAGGATTTCAGCCTTGACATTGGGGTTCATGCGGATTTTTTCTCGTTCTTCAATTACGGCCTGTCGCTTTCCACGTTCCAGCCCAGACTCACGGTCGGTTATGATCTCAACGGCCTCTGGCGCTTGAAACTGGCTCAAGGGTGGTTTAACCAGACGTTTGTTGCGCTGACGAACGAAGACGATGTGATATCCATTTTTCAAGGCTGGACCCGAATCCCAGAGTATCTCCAGTATCAGAGTGCAACGCATTCAGTGATCGGTGTCGAAGGATTTCTCTCCGCAGGTCTCTCCGTGAACGTTCAATCGTACTTCAAATACTACGATAAACTGTTCGCATACAATAAAGATCAAATCGATATCGTAGACCCTCAGTACGTGAACGGGATTGGAAGATCTTACGGCCTCGAATGCTTACTGCGATCATCGACGAAAATTTTCGATGCATACGTGGCCTACACGTTAGCGCTCACGAAAATACAGCTCGGCGGATATTCGTACTATCCAAGATACGACCGACGTCATACCCTGAACGCCCTTACCGTGTTCCATCCCTTGGAACATCTCGAAATCGGTTTTCGATGGGAGCTTGGGTCGGGCTTGCCGTTTACTCAGACGGTTGGGTATTTCAACCGACTATCCATCAAGGATGTTTTCGATGATCCGCCGGGGGATGAGACGGGTGCGCCGTATGTCGTTCTTGGTGAAAAAAACGCTGCCCGGATGCCGTGGTTTCACAGACTGGATGCAAGCGCTTCGTACATACTGCTTCGAGAGCCGGTCAAAGGCACGTTTGGGATAAGCTTCATCAATCTCTATAACGGAAGAAATGTCTTCTATTTCGACAGGAAGACAGGTCAGACGATTTACTCGTTGCCCTTCATAACCTCTGCCACAATCAGTGTTGAACTCTGATGCGGAATCTCATTCTTATTTCTTCTTGTTCAGCTATGTTCTTCGTAGGCTGTGACACAGGGTTTCAACCCAAAGGTGCCTATGAAGAAAAAGTTGTTGGGTACTGTATCCTTTCCAACAAGTGGGACTTCACGATAGCGAGAGTGTATAGCACCTACAACTCGACTGGAATCGATCCTCTCGAGAATACGACTGATGTGCCAGTCCTTGGCGCGAGTGTAACAGTGTCTTCTGGGGATTCTGTCTTTACGTTTAGAGATACAACAATCGTGAGGAAAGACAAATCACGGTATACGACTGATATCGAGGCATACGTTCTCAAACCATTTGCAGTGGACGTCGGGCAAACTTACACGATGAGAATAATTTCACAGCGATTTGATGTAGCGACCGCTGGGATTTCTGTTCCGGATTCAGGAGACTATATTGGAACGGTGACATCAAACGATTTGATAGGATTTGTCTTTCATGTTTCGCTACAGGCAAAGGGCTATCGGCTTAAGTTCTTCATTGAGTTTGAGTCTGCCGGTCAAACGTTTAGAAAAGAAGTTCCTCAGCACATAACTTATTATGTCGATGAGACGACCTTTGGCGGGGTCTATCCCAGAATTGAGCGAAGGTCTAACACCGTCTTCAGACCTTTGGCCAGAGTTGCGACGGACACAGCGTATTTTGATGTGTTTGCCTACAGCACCATGCGAGCAAACATTTTTTCGTCCTACTCCAACCCGTCATTTCGGCAAAGTGTCCTTGTAATTACGCAAGTTGAGGACAATCTCTATAACTACTATAACGTCGCAAACGCGTTTCAGGATGAGTATGTCATCAGGCTTGATGAGCCAGATTTTACCAATATTCCGCGTGGACACGGAGTGTTTGGAGCATTCACCGAACAGACATTTAACGCTCCTTTGCCGGAAACAAATGATCCATTCGGACGGTCTAACTTCTAAGCGCAAAAAAGCGTACTTTGAGACATTTCTTTGCAACTTTAGCTCAGTTTTCACGTCTATATCTAAGGAATTTGAGCAATTCCGACCCTCGAAGAATTCTCTTGTCATATCATTATTACTTGTGGAGCAAAGGTTTATGAAGAATTTAAGTGCTTTTCTCTTTTTTATTGCATTGTCTTCTCATGTTGTGCATGCGCAGGTGGCAGCTCCGCAATCAAAAGCGCTGACCCTCAAGCAAGCCCTTGAGATTGCCTTGGACAGGAATTACACGGTCAAGGCAGCACAAAACAACATTGAAAGCGCACAAACTGCCGTGATGGCTGCGTACGGAAATTTCTTGCCCTCGGTCGATTTCAGCACTTCCTGGAGCGGAGGCGCACAGTACGTCAATGGTGTTGCACTTGGGAGCGCGAGTGTTCGATCGTTCAGTCCTTCTCTGTCCGCATCCGTGACGTTGTTTGACGGGTTTAGGAATACGTCTACGTTGAGCCGCGCTGTTTCGACGTCGGTGGCCACAGAGCATACACTGGGTCGCGTCAGGCAAACATTGGTGAACAGAATCGCGTCAGATTATTATGAGGTGTTGAGGACGGAAAAGCTGTTGAAGATTGCCGAAGAAACAGTAAAATACGACGTTAAGCAATTGGAGCGTGTAAAGGAGACAACGCGCCTTGGCTCCACTTCCATTGTGAATGTCTATCAACAACAGGCACAGCTTGGAAATGACGAGGCTTCTCTGGTCCAGGCAAGGAACAACTACGATATCGCCAAAGCAAATCTCTTGGCCGACATCGCGGTCGATGTTTCCGAAGACTATCAGATCCAGGACAGTTCCATACCCGAAGAGATTGACAAGGCTGAATTCGAAAGTTTAATTGAATTGGCAAGGAACTTCTCGGCTCTTGCTGTGGAAGCGTTCGAGCATCGGCTTGATTACTTGAGTGCGCGGGAGCAATACAACGCAACGGAAGCGGATGTCACTTCGGCCCGTGGCGGGTATCTTCCCACAACTGCCATGAGGGGAGGCTACGTGTGGAATGGCCGAACAATTCTTGAAAGTTCTTTGACGCCTTATTCCAGCGAGTTCTCGAATTTTAAAGACAATACAAGCTACAACTGGTCGTTCTCCTTTTCCTTGCCGATTTTTTCCGGGTTCCAGACGAGCAATGCAGTTCAAAGCAGGCTCGTGGCAAAGAAAAATGCCGAGGAGACTCTCCGGGACACTGAGCGGAGGATTCAGGTTGAGGTTAAGAACAATCTGCTGCTCATGCAAGCTGCACAGAAAACCTTTGAGTCGGCTGTGAACAATCTCCAACTCCAGGATCAAAACCTTAAGATCAACCAGGAGAAATACAACGTCGGCGCAGGAACGCTCCTCGACCTTCTCCTTGCGCAAAACAACTATAATACGGCGCTCTCGAACAAAATCAATTCTGTGTATCAATATTTGAAAGCAAAGAGTGCTCTTGAACTCTCACTCGGTAGGATCAAAGAATAGAATTCTGCCAACATTATCTGAAAGCTGAATCCAATGGCAAACGGCAACGGTAAAAAATCGAAAAAGAAAATCATCATCCTCAGCATCATCGGCGTGGTCATTATCGGCCTTGTTGCCCTTGTGCTGATGGGGAGCAATAAAGAGACGATTGTGACGGTGCAAACGGAGAAGATCGAAAAAAGGACGATTACCCAGATCGTCACGGCGACCGGAAAAATTCAGCCCGAGGTTCAGGTTAAGATCAACGCCGAAGTGAGCGGAGAGATTATTGAATTGCCTGTCCGTGAAGGGCAGAGAGTGCACAAAGGTCAACTGCTTGTCCGCATCAAGCCCGATGCCTACCAGGCCCAGTTTGAACGATGGCAGGCTTCCATCAGCGTTGCGGAAGCAAATCTTCAGAAAGCAGACGCAGACTTCAAAAGGGTTTCGGAGCTTTTTGAAAAGAAACTCGTTTCGGACGCTGAAATGGACGCAGCAAGAACGGCCTATCAGGTTTCAAAAGCCACATACGACCAGGCAAAGGCTTCATTGAAAGAGGCCCGGGAGACACTGGCGAAAACTTCAATCTACTCGCCTATGGACGGCGTGGTCAGTCAGCTTCGATCGGAGCTTGCCGAGCGCGTGAGTGGAAGCACCTTCACGCAAGGAACGGAAATCATGACGGTTGCGGATCTTTCGCGCATGGAAGCAAGGGTTGACGTTGGCGAAAACGACGTTGTGATGGTTTCCATTGGCGATACGGCTCGCGTAGAAGTCGACGCATATCCCGAGAGAAAGTTTGTGGGCACGGTATCGCGAATAGCAAACACCGCGAAAACCACGGGAGTGCAAACGCAAGATCAAGTCACGAACTTTGAAGTGAGAATACTCCTTGATGCGCCCAAAGGCATACAATTTCGCCCGGGGATGTCCATGGCCGCCGACGTGGAAACTGAGACTCGCGCGAATGTTTTTGCTGTGCCGATTCAATCCGTAACGGTGCGTGTGCCCAAAGTCGAAGGGCCCAAACCTGAAGAGCCCAAGGAGGGTGAAGCACAACTTGCGATGAAGAAATCAAAGGTAAAAGAAGATGACAAACTCGATGAAGTCATTTTTGTTGTTCAAGACGGAAAGGCAAAAACTGTGAAGGTGAAGAGAGGTATCAGCGATGACGCCTATGTGGAGCTGACGGAGGGAGGAACCGATAACCTCGAGGTTGTTTCGGGTCCTTTCAAGGCGATCAACCGCGACCTCGAGAACGAGTCGAAGGTGCGCGTTGAAAACAAGAAACAGCAGAAAACAGGAACTATTGCGGACAAAGGAGAGAGCAAATAGCATGGCCATTATCA
>CAYNRS010000060.1:0-7778 GCA_964399565.1 uncultured Ignavibacteriaceae bacterium | reverse complement strand
TGAAATCTGTCTGATCAAATCTGAAAAGAAGATAAACGACCCATTCAGAATTCCGATGAAAATAGGCACCTTGCCCCTGTAATCGCTGTTGATCCTGGCCGCAAGTTCTTGAACGCGTTTCTGGATCTCTTGCTCGGTAAGAAAAGGAGCAAATTTGTCGCCGTTGACGATGATCGTTTGGTCAGACATGTGTATTCGTACGATAGGTGAGTCGAACGACCAGTCGTGTCGACGGTGTTACTTTGAATCTGTCATCCAGCCGCCTTCCGCACACCCAGACAATATCTCCATGAGCTTCCAGCACCGGGATCTCAGATTTTTCATAGAGTGGAACCTTTTCGTCCACCAGGAAGTCGCTCAGCTTTTTCCTGTGCCCAAGGCCAAGCGGCACAAACCAATCTCCGTGTCTCCACGACCTGATCACGAGTTTGTCGCCGAGTTTCTCTGCGTCAACAAGTTCCGTCTTATCACGGTTTTTGAGGGAAGGTCGGATTGATTCTGGCGCACTAGCCGAAAACTGAAATGTCGGAAAGGAGTATGACCTCCCGACCGTCACCGCATGCGTTTGCAGAGAGGACCCCTCCTCTTTCTTTAATACGAGACGTTGACGGTTTCGAAAAATTGTATATCGCTTCCCGAGGTTCAAACGAGCTCCTGTTGCCCCTTGCATGAGATTCACCACCGAGCGAATTTTTTTCTGTGTGGTTTCAATACCAGCGCTTCGCAGAAGGCGAAGGACGGCTTGCTCCTGAATGAAGTCGGGCTCGAGTGCCAGCCTCGTCGTGTCCAATTCGATGACACCGCTACGTCTTTGAAGCCCAGGATAGAGGTCCGTCAGGCGTTGTTCCAGTTTCATGTCCACTTCTCGCATCAAGGAGGAAACTCTGTTGAGCGAGAGGACAACATTGGACCCGTATTTCTCATTCAAACGCGGGATGATTCTGTTGCGGAGGAGGTTCCTTGTGTAATCAGTCAAAGAATTTGAAGAATCATTCCGGAACCTGAGCAAATGCTCCTTCGCATACAATTCGATTTCATCACGTGAGACAAACAACAGGGGACGAATGAAATACTCTCGCTTCAGGGGAATACCGGAGAGGCCACGCACACCGGCCCCGCGCAGAATGTTTAACAAAACTGTCTCGGCATTGTCGTCTGTGTGATGCGCCGTCGCGAGAGCGTTTGCCCTGGTTTGATGCACTACACCATCAAAAAACTGATATCGGAGTTCTCTGGCGGCTTCCTGTGTACCCTCGCGCCGTTGCTTCGAGTAAACCGTTGTATCGACTTTCGTAGAATAAAACGGAACTGAAAGCCTATCGGCGTGTTCACGAACGAAGGATTCGTCTTCGTCGGATTCGCCTCCACGAAGCATGTGGTTGACATGCACGACACCGAGCGTCAGTTTCCACAACGAACGAATCTCTGAAAACAGCCGGAGCATGACCATCGAATCGACGCCGCCGCTCACTGCGAGCAAAACCGTGTTGCCGCGACGGATAAGCCTGTGCTTACGAAGAAAGGCCTCAAAACGGGCTTGGAGTGAGTTCATTACTGAATGTCCGTGCGAAATCCGCAGCTTATGAAAAGCAGCCCAGCGGAAAAAAAAGTCTTGACTTGCGATAAGCCAAGACATGCAAAAGAGAGAATTTCAGTGAAAGATACTGACTTTTGAACGGAAAGACAACAACGCGAGGACGAAGCTTGAGTTTGGATCATTGGATTGATGGATTGTTGCATTTGTGTGGGTGAACGAATAACCATGCTTTTGTTTGCTTCATCATTCCATGAGCCCAATATTCCGTTAGTCTTACTCCATCAATCCACGCATCCACCAATCCATCCCCATGCCGTGTTATGGCTCTGTTGCCTTTCCCTCGAAAATGCGATAACTTTTCTTTGCTATGAGAAGCCTGGCGTACAAGATCGGAGTGGGATACTTTGTGTTGATGAGCATTGGACTTGTCACGAGCATTTTTGCCATCTACAACTTCACAGAGCTCGGAAGGACAATAGAACCTATTCTTGAAGAAACATACCAAATCGCTGTCAATGCTGAGAACCTTGTCGAAAGCCTGGATGATCAGGATGACGCTCTCCTTATGGCGCTGATCGACGACCCCGAACTCTATCGCGTCTATTTTACTGAGGCCAGGGACAAGTTTCTTCTGGCGTACGAACGGGCCAAACAGACCTCTGTTATTCCGAAGCAATCTGAACTCATCGACGGAATTATCCTGACATATCGTTCCTACCTCCAAGCCTCGGATTCGTTATTCTTGCTCTTGCAGCAGAAGAAGGCGGGAATTGCAAAGAACTATCAGAAGTTTGTGGTTCGTCCTGCAACCTTGAGATTGAAAGATCAGTGTTTTGAGCTTCTCGCCGCCAACCAGCAAGCAATGACCCAGGCACATGAGCGAATCAGAACAAGAACCACGCGCGTGACCGCAACATTCATCATCGCGGCAATCCTGGCTGTCGGTTTGAGCCTTCTGGCGAGCATACGCTTCTCGAAAACAATCGTAGGCCCTGCTCTCCGGCTGACCGAGTCCGTGCGCAAGATCAGCCAGGGGCACCTCAATCAGAAAATCGACGTGACAACCGATGACGAAATCGGGGAGTTGAGCAGTGAATTCAACAAGATGACTGAGCGGTTGCGAGGTTACGAGCAGATGAACATTCAACAGATCATCTCCGAGAAAAAGAAATCCGAGACAATTGTCGAGAGCATAGCCGATCCCCTCATCGTCACCGACGATAGCGACCGCATCGTGCTTATGAACGAGGCTGCCGCTCTTGTGCTGGATTTAAGGGATAGGAGTTGGATCGGGAAGCCGCTACATTCGGTTATAAAAGATGAGAGATGGGTGAGCGGTTTGGCGTCGACGACGGCCGAGAAACCCACGGTTCAAAAGAAGGATCTCCTTCTTTCCTTCAAGAAGAACGGGGAGACTCTCTATTTCCGGCCGCGACAGACAATGATCACGGATGAAATGGGGAACCTGGAAGGCACCATCACGCTTCTCCAGGACGTGACAAAGTTCAAGAATCTTGACCGTATGAAGTCCGAGTTTATCGCAACAGTCTCGCATGAATTCCGCACGCCTTTAACATCGATCAGCATGGGGATTGACATTCTCGCGAAAGGGGCGGCCGGGGCTGTGAGCGAACGCCAACACGAATTACTAGCGGCTGCGAAAGACGATTGCGAACGGCTCCGCAAGCTCGTGAAAGAGCTGCTCGACTTGTCAAGGCTTGAATCGGGGAAGTTTGAAATCCGAAAGACAACGTTGAAACTCCACGACCTTGTGGCCGACGCATTGAAGCCGTTGCGCTTGCCGTTCAAGGAACAGAGTATTAACCTTGAAATGAAAGTGCCTGCGGACCTTGCCCCGGTGCTGGGAGACAGTCAACAGCTTTCGTGGGTGATCAGGAATCTCGTTGACAATGCTCTTCGCTATACGATGTCGGGGGGAAGCGTGAAAGTCACTGCCGTGGAAGAGCCAGGCGCAGTCAGGGTTTCCGTGATCGACACGGGAAAAGGGATACCGGAGGAAGCCAGGAAGGAGATTTTTGAAAAATTTGTCCAGATCAAGCAGCCCACGGAAACAACGCCGGGTAGTGTTGGGCTCGGACTGGCGATTGCGCGCGAGGTCGTTGAAGCCCATGGCGGTCAAATCTCGGTGGAAAGCAAACTCGGCAAAGGAAGCACATTCTCTTTCACCGTGCCAAAATCCGTGGCCGTATCATGAACGAACGTCGGCCAAGCGTGCTGGTTGTTGACGATGAGAAGAACATTCTGAAAACCATGGGTATTTTTTTTGAAACCCAGGGGTACGAGACCAACGTCTGCGCCAAGCCTCAAGATGTCCTCCAGATTATTCGCGACAAGAGAATCGACCTAGCCTTTGTCGACCTTATGATGACGCCCATGAACGGCCTTGAAGTGCTTGCTGAAATCAAACAACAATCCCCCGGAACGACGGTAGTGATGATCACGGCTCATGCATCTATCGATACTGCTGTAGAAGCGATTAAGAAGGGGGCTTATCACTATCTCGTCAAACCCTTCGATATGAAAGAGCTTGAGGTGTTCACCCAGAAAGTGTGGGAACATCACCTGTTGACGCGCGAAGTGAAGGAATTGCGGAATCAACTTCCGTTGTCGGGAAGTGGAGTCACCATCATCACGCGCAACCGTGAAATGCTGAAGCAGATTGACCTTGCGGCCAGAATTGCGGAAAGCAACATCAGTGTACTGGTTGAAGGAGAAAGTGGCACGGGAAAGGAATTGCTGGCTCAGTTTATTCACGAAAAAAGCCCTCGCAGCGACAAACCATTTGTCAGAATCAACTGCGCGGCAATTCCGGAACAACTGTTGGAAAGCGAACTCTTCGGACATGTGAAGGGGGCCTTTACCGGCGCGTCGAAAGACCGCGAAGGAAGGTTTGAGCTTGCCGACGGAGGGACGGTTTTTTTGGATGAAGTCGCTGAATTGACTCCGGCAATACAGGCCAAACTTCTACGGGTTCTCCAGAGCAAAGAATTCGAGAGGGTTGGAGAAAGCATAACGCACAAGGTCGACGTTCGTGTAATTGCAGCGACCAACAAGAATCTCGACGAAGCTCTGAAGGAAGGCGTTTTTCGGGAAGACCTCTTCTACCGGCTCAACGCCGTCCGAATCAAACTTCTTCCTCTGCGGGAACGACCTGACGACATTCCTTTGCTGCTCCAGCATCAGTTGAAGCGGTTGTCAAAGGGCAAGCCTCCGGAGATTTCCGATGAGGCCATGAACGCGCTGCGTTCGTACCGATGGAGCGGAAACATTCGGGAACTGGAAAATGTGCTCGAACGGGCACTTCTGCTCGCTTCCAACGGAAAGATCGAACTCTCTCACCTTCCTGAGGAATTACGCAGCGCAACCGATACATCAATGGATGCCCGGTCGATCGAAGAAGTGGAGAAACTCCATATCAAGAGAATACTCCAGCGCTCCAAAGATTATGAGGAGGCCGCGAGAATACTGGGGATTGACCGGGCGACATTGTGGAAAAAGAGAAAAAAATACAATCTTTAGCGCACTCCCGCGTTGCTTTTCGCAACATGCTGTAACCTGTTCCTTTTTTACCCATTAGCTCCACGAGATCTCCCCGAACGTAAGCGGCGTTGCTTTTCGCGACATGAAAAGCGCGGTCAGGTTGTTCTGAGCGCCTCATTCGCATACGGAAAGCAGATTTCTTTTTTGAAAAACCGTGGCACTTCGTTTGCAAGCTTTTTGAATTATCCTTGCAATATTCTTCAAAATTGTAGATTATTTCGGGCACAAAAATTCAGAGAGGACTTCATGGCGACGAAATTATCAACGCTCAACAACCTCGAAATTGCGATTTTGGAACCGCGCGGGTCGTTGATTGGAGGAGACGAAACGGACGAGTTGAAGAGCAAGGCGAAAGACCTTATTGAGCAGGGAAACAGAAAACTTGTTCTTGACCTCGGCGGAGTGACCTACATCAACAGCTCTGGTATAGGGGCGCTTGTGGGGATTCATTCCATGTACAAGAAAGCAAGCGGGCAGATCAAGCTCTGCAACATTGCCAAGGGAGTCCAAAACGTTTTTGTCATAACCAAGCTCACGAGCGTTTTTGATGTTGAGGAAGTTCGTGATGCCGCCATCAAAAGTTTTAAAAAGTAAATTCATCATCACTATTCACTCTGAGGAGAATCTCTCATGAAGCAATCCGTTTTTACGACGATCGTCCTCGTGTCGGCTTTCGTTATCGGGTATATCATCTTTGAACTACTGCCCGAGTTTATTCAGAAGGGGGGGCCGCTTGTTGTGGCCCTGATCGCCCTGATTCTTATGTTAACAACGTTTATTTTTGAACGCTTTTTTTCTCTGCGCAAGGCTCAGGGACGAGGCTCGATTACGGCTTTTCTGAAGAACATCCAGACCGCGATTAACACGGGCGATATCGAAGGAGCAATCGGTGCATGCGACAAACAGCGCGGTTCCTGCGCCAATATTATCAGGACGGGTCTTGAGAGATACAAGACCATGGTGGAAGAAGGTGATACGAAAGGGGGAAAAGCCGTCATGGATGAGGTCAACCACGCCATTGAGGAAGCCACGATGCTTGAAGTGCCGCTTCTGGAAAGGAATCTCGTTGTGCTTTCTACGATTGCTTCCATTTCCACAATGGTAGGATTGCTGGGAACGGTGATCGGCATGATCCGGTCGTTTGCCGCGCTCGCCCGGGCCGGCGCTCCCGATGCGGTTCAATTGTCCATTGGAATTTCAGAAGCGCTCATTAACACTGCGGGTGGTATCGCGGGTGGTATCGGCGGGATTGTTGCATACAACTTCTTTGTCACGAAAGTGGACAACTTCACCTATATGATTGACGAGGCAAGCTACTCGATTGTGCAATCCCTCGTTTCTCGCAAAGGCGGCAAAAGGTAGACTCGCCGGGAAGAAAAACCATGGCTAAACACAAAAAAGGACGAGTTGGCATTAAGATGGACATGACGCCGATGGTGGACGTTGCGTTCCTCCTGCTCACGTTCTTTATGCTGACGACGACATTTAAGCCCGCGGAAGAGGTCCAAATCGACCTGCCCTCATCGCACTCGGAATTCAAACTTCCGGAATCAGATATTCTGATGATTACGGTTGCCAAAGATGGCAGGATCTTCATGGGTGTCGACTCGCAAATTCTGCGCGCGCGCTTGTTTGGAGAGCAAAACAAGTTCCGCGCCGGCGTAGAAGTCGATAAGCAACAGCTCGGAAATCTGGTCATCCAGGCGCGCATCGCCAACCCAAAACTCAGAACTGTTGTGAAAGGGGATAAAGGAGCTCCGTACGGCCCCGTTGAGGACGTCATGGATGTTCTGCAGAAAGCGCGGGTGACACGTTTCAATCTTATCACCGATCTTGAGAGAACCTAAAGGAGCATCTTATGGCTGCTGTTGAAACCGGCCAACCAAGGGCGCACGGTAAAGGGAAACATAAGAAGAAACGTCGGCTGTCAATCCGATTGGACATGACGCCGATGGTTGATGTTGCTTTTTTGCTGCTTACCTTTTTCATTTTCACGTCATCAATGAGTAAGCCGCAGACGATGGAGTTGAACCTTCCACCCGAGAAGGAATCCACGGTGGAAGTTGCAGAATCGAACCTGTTGACGCTTCGCGTGGACAAGGATGGAGGGATCTTCTGGAGCATCGGGACGGAGTTGCCGCAGAAAATTGAGTTCAAGGATCTCAATAAGTTCCTTCGAGAGCGAAACGCGGCAAATCAGAAGCTCATTACTCTTGTCAAGGTGGATCGGGAAAGCACGTACAATATGATGGTGGATCTGATGGATGAACTCAATGTCGCCAATATTACACGGTTCAGTCTAGCACCACTGCTGGAAGCCGACAAGAATATTCTCAAAAAAGCAACTTCGTAAGGAGGAGCCCAATGGCTGCAGAAGAATTCATTGTACCGTTTAAAGTCGATTACGGCGCGATTGAACTGAAGAGAATCTACCAGAGATTCACCCTCTGGTCTCTCGGACTTGCTACACTGGTCCAGGGGGTTGGCCTTGCAACCTATTGGGGTTCGGTGTGGCTGGCGGAAGAAGAAGAACCGATCAGAACGGTGAGGATACTGAAGTACACGGATCTCGGTCCTCCGCCGTCGCTTCAGAATCAACAAGCAGCACCGAACATCGCGATTTCGGCCCCCTCGGTGAAACCCAGTATTGGCATTCCCGTGCCGGTTCCTGATGCCGAGG
>CAYNRS010000059.1:0-7907 GCA_964399565.1 uncultured Ignavibacteriaceae bacterium | reverse complement strand
GCGCGTGTATCCCCCGCTCCGGGATCCGCTATTGGCAGAGCTCCCTTCGTTTCGCGGTTCAGCATAGATCTGACGAGAAGACCTTGAACCAGAACGGCTGTTTCCTCCACCGCGGCTCGTTGACGAACCACGAGATGGCTGCTGAGAAGTCGCGGATTTCCCGTAAGTTGGCGACGACCCTCGACTTGTCTGGGCCCCAGCACTTCCGCGACTTGTTCCCGTGCTCCTTACGACTCCGCCTCTCGAACTCGCTGAACCCGTTGAAAAACCTCCTCCGTAACTCGTCCTCCCCGAACCCTCATCTCTTCGACTGCCACTCGTTCTTTTGTAACCCGAATTCCGCGTCGTATTTCCTGCGACGCTCGAGCCGGGATATGAGTATACCGGATACCGATAATACCAGTACGAGGAGTACCAACCATAATAATTGCGGTAAGGTGGATAGCGATAGATCACGTAGGGAGTCCCACACCACCAGGGATCGTAATAAGGGCTGTAGTAATAGCGGTCATAGTACCACTGGTCATAATACCAGGGATCATAGTGCACCCAAATCGAACTCCACATTGGATAGTAGTATCGAAATCCTATCGAGTATCGAGGTCGGTAGTACTCCCCATCGTCATAGTAGTCGGAGGAATCTGAATAGGTTGAATCATCAATCTCCCTGGATTCGCTGTAACGAGGAGAATACCCGCGATCTTCATCCTCAGTCAAAACCTGGGTATAGCATCCTGGAAAGACGGCCAGAAGTGCGCTCGCAACGATCATGCTTGGGAGAAGCGGTTTCATGCGTTTCATATGTTCACCTTGGGATTCGTTCATTCGAAGACGAACAATATTAGTGCCATGCAAGAAACAAAAAGGCTCATTTCTTGCGGAGAAATGAGCCTTTTGAAGTCCGAATTCAGGAAGAAGTTTGTCAAAACGTACACATATTCGTCCGTCTGTGCACAGAAATACACACCTTAAAACGAGCCTACGTAGTCGATCTGGAGAGTCCGATTACCAACGTTGATGTTCTTCTGGTTTTTGGTCACATTTTTGAGGTCTAAACCAATGACGAGACCTTTTCCCCATGACCATCTCAGTCCCAAGTTGAGATATCCCCGCCCCTCGCCGACCGCGTTATTATTGTTGTCATTAATCGCAAAATCATACTCTCCCAAGAGAGAGATGTCGTTTCCAAGGGTCTTTTCGGCCCCAACATATATATTCATGTCTTTGTCCCCGTCCGCAGTTTCCATCGAGAGACTGAGCCCGCCGTGGATACTGAGATTCCCCATGAAAGCATAATTCTTGCTCCCGGCAACATAGACGCCAGGAGATTTTATGGTGAAACGCTTCAGTGAATCTGCCTTCAAGTATGGTTCCTTCCCCTGAGAATCAAATCCGAACGCTATGGCCGGCATCAAGACAGTTTCATCAAAAAGTCGCAGCTTCGCGCTGACACCGGGAGAAGGGTTCATTTCGATCTTGTTTGCTCCAACAATCTCTGTCCCCCCGTAGGATACGCCGATGCTGAATTGGTCAATGATTCCAACGGCGATCCCCACGAGCACACCTCCCCTTTGATAGAAATTCGACGAGATCGAATAGTTCGCTCGTTTCAACATCCCTGCCGTGGGTTTGTCAATAAGCATCGTTGGCTCAATCTTCGCCCCTGCTCCCGCATAGCTCTGTGCTGCAGCATTACAAAAACACGCAATAACAAGAACAAAGACCAAAACCATTCGCGAGTTTTTCTTCACTTGAATTCTCCTTTGATTCATGTTAGTTGTCGTCTTCACCAAAGACTTTTTTCACTTGTTTTTTGACTTCTGTCGGCAGGTGAATGATCTTCTTCTGAATCGCAATGGAAGGGGGTTCCTTCGGAGTCGCTTCGAGTCCTTCCACAACTTCCCCCGATCCTGCCTTTTCGACCGCCGACTTGTGTTCGATTCTCATTATCTCTTTTTGCCGATCCTCGCCCTGCAACGACGACGGAGGAAACCTGAGGATCTTCTCCATCATCTGCTCCCCTTCGAGGACAAGGTCTTCCTTTGAGTACGTTAACACTTGTCCCTGCCGGACGAAGAATTCGCCGTTGATAAGCACGTCGCTCACATCACGGGAGGTGGATTCCAAAAGGACGGAGGAGAGAAATGGTGTCACATCTCTTCCTGAAATTCCGGCAAAGCGGGTTCCCGAAATATCGATAAAAGCAATATCCGCTTTTTTCCCCACTTCGAGAGAACCTGCAACGTCGTCAACGCCAAGAGCTTTTGCCGCATTGAGCGTTATCATTCGAACAAGGTCGCTCCCATGAGTCAGGTCAACACTTTGATCGCGCGCAAGGATCGCGTACGACCTGAGGATATCGAACGGATCTGAAAGACCCCAGTCGGACGCAATCACCAATGGAATTCGCCTGCTGATAAATTCTGCGATGCGTGGAGGCTCCGTCTCCTTCGAGATGACAGACCGTGGCGTCAAAACAACTGAGGCACGCGTGTTTTCGAGGACGTCCAGATCAGAGGGTTCAAGAAACGCACAATGCAGAAGCACAATTCTCCCCTCAAAGAAACGATGTTCGCGCAGGAGTTCGATTAAACTCTTCTGAAAATTCTTTCTTAATCCTTCAAACTTCTTTTTCGATTCCTTTGTGTGGACGAACAGGGGCCATTTCAGCCTTGCTGCAGCCCGAAGCGTGCTCTGAATGTTATACGTTGCCAATTCTTCTTCCGCAGGGAGGGCGAGGGCAAACCGGACCGATGGATGCGAGAGGGAACGGCATCGCTCAATCTGATCGCCGTTATGAACACCGATGATTCCCCGTACATCCGCCCTCCTCATCGTTTCAAACGCTGCTGTCAACGGCGACTCGAGATGGTCAAACCCAAACTCAGCAATCGTCGTGACGCCGGATTTCAGTGCAGTAAAATAGGCCAGGCGATAGATGGCCGACAAATCCTGATGACCCGCATGCCTGTAAACAAAATCGAAGACTTTTTTTATGCCGGGTTCCCGTGGCCATTGAGCAAACGGTTTCAGGGCTGTGAAATGCCTCAACATAAATGATTCACCATGAATATGCGCGTCGATGAAACCGGGCAGCAACATCTTTCCCCGGGCATCAATGATCTCCGCCTGAGGGTGTAATGCCTTCAGCATCTCACTGCGTTTACTGATCTCAAGAATGCGGTCGGCTTTGATAAGGACCGTAAAATTCCCCACGCGGTCATGATTGTCACATGTTACGACGACGCCGTTCTCGATGATTTTGACGCTTTCGTTCATGAGGTTTTCTTCCAAACTGTGCCATCTTTTTTGTCTTCAATGGCGATCCCCGCTTTTTTGAGCCCGTCACGAATCATATCTGAAAGAGCCCAGAGTTTTTGTTTGCGGACTTCTGTGCGCAGATCAACGAGAAGCTGGACAAGTTCAACCTGTATGTTGCCATCTGCTGAGGCGGTAACTACCGGTCCCTCCGCAAATATTCCGAGCACCGATCCCCCGCTTTCATTGAAAAACTTCACGAGAGAGGTCAGCTCCGTTGCCGAGAGTTTCTTGTACGAATTCAGCGCTTGATTCACTTCTTTCGCAAGGTCAAACAAAATAGCAATCGCCTGCGGAGTATTGAAGTCATCATCCATTGCATCGCGAAAACGAGTTTGATATCCCTTCACGTTGATCTCTTTGGTTTCTTCACGTTTTTCAGCTTCAGCCTTCGCGATTTCGGCGTAAAGATTACGGAGTGTGTTCCACAGTTTTTCCAAACCAGCCTTTGCCCCCCTCACAGCCTCATCACTGAAGTCAAGAGTGCTCCGGTAATGGCTCTGGAGAATAAAGAACCGTACGACGAGCGGGTCGTACTTCTTAAAAGCGTCTTTGAGCGTTACAAAGTTGCCGAGTGACTTCGACATCTTCTGACCGCTCACCGTCACAAGGTTGTTGTGCATCCAATACTTGACAAACGGCTTATTCGTTGCGCACACGCTCTGTGCTATCTCGCACTCATGATGAGGAAACTGGTTGTCAAGGCCTCCCCCGTGAATGTCAAAACTCTCTCCGAGGTACTTCATCGACATGGCAGAGCACTCGATATGCCAGCCGGGAAATCCCTCTCCCCACGGACTCGGCCACCGCATAATATGTTCTGGTTCAGCCTTTTTCCAAAGCGCAAAATCGGCCAGATGGCTTTTTTCTGAACGCGCTTCCACCCGCGTTCCTTCCAACATATCATCCAGGTTTCTTCCGGAGAGCTTCCCATAGTCATTAAACTTTCGGACGTCGAAATACACCGAGCCGTTTGCCTCGTAGGCAAAACCTTTTTGGACAAGCAGCCGTGTAAGCTCAACTTGCTCTGTGATGTGCCCTGTTGCACGCGGCGAGATGTCGGGCCTCACCACGCCAAGCCTGTCCATGTCTTCGAAATAGCTCTTCGTATATTTCTCTGCAACCTGCATCGGATGAATGTGGTCGGCCTTTGACTGCTTCAGAATTCTATCTTCTCCGTCGTCCAACAAGTGACCCACGTCCGGAATATTTTGCACGTAAAGTACTTTGTAGCCAAGATATCGAAGGTATCGAACGATAACGTCGAACGAGACGTAGCTCTTGCCATGACCGATGTGGGAGTGGCTGTACACCGTCGGCCCACAAACGTAGATTCCCACGAACGCATCATGGATCGGTTTGAATTCTTCCTTCCGACGCGTAAATGAGTTATAGATCTTAAGCCCCATGGTTATTTCAGCCCCATCAATTCCCTTGCCCCTTCCAATCCTGCCTCCGTGACTTCAATTCCGCTCATCAGCGTCGCAACTTCTTCGACACGTTCTTCCATGTCAAGCTTCCGTAATCGCGTTGATGTCCTTTTACCCTCAGAACCTTTCTCAACGAGAAAATGCGTGTCGGCGAGTCCCGCAATCTGTGGCAGGTGAGTAATCGCAATGATCTGATGGAACTGGGATAGACTCTTGAGACTCTTTCCGACTGCCTGTGCAATGCGTCCGCTTACGCCGACGTCGATTTCATCAAAAACGAGCAGTGGAAGCCTTTCGGACTTCGCCAGAATCGTCTTGAGCGCGAGCATGACGCGTGAGATTTCACCCCCTGAAGCCACCTTGACAAGAGGCCGAGGATTTTCGCCCATGTTGGTTGACAGCTGGAATTCCACGAAGTCCATTCCTTTGGGTGTCGCTTCGAAAAACTCCCTCCCCAACTTGACATAGGCCTGGTTGCGGTTTTCTTCCCCGTTGGACTTCCCGCTCGCCCTGTTTTCTATGGCTACATCGAACTTCGCGTTGGGGATTCCAAGTCGCGCCAATTCGGCAACCACCGACCTGTTGATCTTACTTACGAGCTCACGTCGTTTTGACGACAACCTCTGTGCTGTCAATGAACAAACCCGTCGTTCCTCTTCAATTTTTTCTTCCAGTGTGGAGATTTCCTTCTCAAAATTCTGCGCAAGAGCAAATTCCCGCCCAATTCTCTCCCGGTGACCGAGTATCGTTTCGACGGAACCGCCGTATTTCTTTTTCAGAAGCGACAACTGGCCGAGACGCTCGCGAATGTGTTCCAATCTCTCCGGATTGAACTCAATTCTCGAATTGTAACGCTGAATATACTTCGTCAATTCTTCGATGATTGCAGCGGCAGATCCGCATTCGCTTCTGGCTTCCTCAAATGACTTATCGATCTCCGTGAGGTCTTCCAATTGATTCCTGGCCTTGACGAGGAGATCGTACACGGCATTTTCGCCTTCATAGAGCATCTGGTGGAGCTTTGTGGTAATGTCGTAAAGCCTTTCCGCGTTTTCGAGAATCTTAAGCTCAGATTCAAGCTGATGTTCTTCGCCATCCTGGGGATGGACGGCATCAATTTCCTTGATTTGAAACTCGAAGAGGTCCCGCTTTTCCTTGAGCTCGTGCTCCCTCCTGAGAAGGCCGGAGATTTCAGAAAACAGCACCGTAAGCTTCTCATACGAAGCCCGGTATTCCCTGACGAGTCCATCCAACCCTCCAAAATCATCGAGCAAATCAATGTGGCTTTCGGGGTGCAGCAAGGATTGATGTTCATGCTGGCCGTGAAGGTCTACAAGAAGTTCTCCAACTTGTTTCAAAACGCTGAGGGGAATGGGTGAATCATTCGCAAAGCACCGGCTTTGGCCCTTCGCGGAAACCTCACGGCGGAGAATGAGCTCGTCCCGCTGTTCAACACTGTGTGAATGGAGGAGAGAATGAAGCTTCTTGTTTCCTGCTACGCCAAAAAGCCCTTCAACGACCGCCTTTTCGGCGCCTTTGCGCACAACTTCAGCGCTTGCCCGGTTGCCGAGAACAAGACTGAGAGCGTCAATGATGATCGATTTCCCGGCCCCGGTTTCTCCTGTGAGGATGTTCAATCCACTCTCAAATTCTGCCTGCATCTCCTCGATAAGGGCATACTGCTTGATGTAGAGAGATTTGAGCATTGGCTTTTCTAAAGTCTAAATGTAAAGAAAAAAATTGGAATTAGCACGGATAGAGAAGGAAAATCAGTTACCCGGGTTGGCAAATTCAAACAAAGTCGTTGAAACGACTCCACGCTCAGCTCATTGTTATAGCCCACGACTTCCACCTGCGCTTCGCTCCGACGGACATGTAAGTCGTGGGCTAACGAAAAGCAACTGCGGACAAAACCGCTTCAACGGTTTCTATCCCGGAATTTACAACCTACGCTCAGTTCCCCTCAAATGAAGTTGATTCAAAAAAGTTGAGGTCGGGAATATCGCCGAGGGCACCGTAGAAATAGGAGAACCGGAAAAACTCTGAAATGCTTTCCTGTTCCGAGTTGCCGAGGTCGTACGAGAAGGAGGAGAGGTACGATATATATGTTCCGGCCGAGACGTTTTTTTCAAGAGCGACCTCCTGAGCGATCTTTGTTTGAAGCTCCAGGCCTTTCTTCTTTGCGTCAAGAAGCTGCTCCATTTCCCCCGGCAACAAGTCTCCTTCCCTTGCAACCCAGAAACCGTGTACATAGGGGAGGTCTGTGAGGTCGTTCCATTCTTCGACGAGGTCGAGAACGAACTTTTCCTCAGATCTGGCAGGCGCGTCAAGATTGACAATGAGGGCTGCATCAGCTTTCTCCAGCATCAGTTGCACATCCGGCAACATGGGAAGGATCTGAAGCTTGTCTTCCTTTGCCGAAAGATTCCTGAAATTTTCGCTGAGAATGATCTTGGCAAGAAGTATTTCCGACGTTACACGAATATCGACAGCGAGTGTGGTGATGTTGCGAGCATCGGAGTCAACAAAAAGCTGGATTGTGTCGGTTTTTGTACTCGAGGAGACTGCGATTTCTGGAATAATCCTGAACTCACCTCCGTGGCGGGCGTAATCAAGAGGCGAGAGAAAAGCGGCCTTGATATTCTCCGCGCGTTCAGCCAGTTTCAGCGCGTTTCGCCCAGGAATATCGAACGAAAGGCTAAATGGTGATGTGGCGGCAGAAAGCCCCTGGAGTAAGGGCTTAAGATACAACGCATCCGAGACAGCGAGCGCTGTCTTTGACGCCATTTACGTGCTCGTTTTTTGCGCGACAGCTTTTGAAGCAAGCCTGCGGAGGTAAAACAACTTCGCACGCCGCACGTTACCGTCTTTTACTTTCTCGATCTTCGCAATGCGGGGCGAGTGAAGGGGAAAAATTCGCTCAACGCCAACGCCGTCGGAAATCTTCCGCACGGAGAATGTCTCATTGAGCCCACTCCCCCTTTTGCCAATGACAATTCCCTGGAACTCCTGAATCCGCTCCTTATCTCCTTCCTTCACCTTGACGTGTACGTTGACCGTATCACCGGGTCGAAAGGCAGGGATGTCTTTTTTCAGCTGCGTGGCCTCAACAAGCTTCAACTTATCCATGATCGTTCTCCAGATACTGATTCAATTGTG
>CAYNRS010000058.1:0-7944 GCA_964399565.1 uncultured Ignavibacteriaceae bacterium | reverse complement strand
AAACAAAAAGCCCAATTCAAAAGAATTGGGCATAAAATATAGGCAAAAAACGCCTGCGAGTCAACGAAAATTGCCCTTATCGCTTGAAAATCACTGACAATTCTGACTTTTGCAGCTCATGAAAAAACGGACTAAACTCGCAATCCGGTCAGGGTTCGGGAACGAGTAGCACCGCATTCATCAGAAGCTTGTTGAGACCCTTCCAGAACATTCTAAAAGCGACGTCCTCGGCGAAGAGGACAACATGGCCGCGACCAATCCGAAAATCCTGAGCATAAGCGGTTTCTGCTGTCCTGCGGGCTCTTTCGGGAAAAGCGTAGCCGCTGACTTCTGTGGTATCCCTGGAAAAACGTGCAACCGTGTGTCCGGTTTCGGAGAGCTCAAGAGGTGTGCCGTTGCCTTTGAACACGAATATCTCGTTCGGTACGCCAAACCCGATGGGGTGAGTTGTATCGACGATCGCCCGGAAAATTGTTCCCGGAATGTCGTCAAGCCGCTGAGTTTCCTGTTTTTCAAAAAGCGTCTGCCGTTTTACAAGTTCCTTTCTTGCCTTTTCGCGCTCCTTTTCCTCTTTCGATTTTTCCTCTTCTTTCTTATCTGTTTGCAGCATCGCCGTGGTTAATCCTGACTTGCTTTTTGCGAGAAAGCGAGCGCCTTCTTCAATACCGACTACAGTACCGCCTTGTTGGACCCAGCGTCGCAGTTTGTCCACTGTTGCGCTGTCAATCACTGACCGGAAATCTCCACCGCTTGGAATGATGAGAACGCCATACTCGTCGAGATCGACACTCTTGAGGTCGGATGATCGAATCGCGGTGAATGGAATTTTGAATTCCTGCTCGAACAGGGACCATAATTGGCCGAAGTCACTTGAGAAGACGGGTGAATCTGTAAGAATCGCGATGCTGTTCTTTTTCATCGGTCTCACGCGGTTCGAGCCGAGGGAAATACCTTTTTCAGTTAACCCGGTATTCACCGCATACACTTCAACGCCATGCAGCAAAGAAAGCTGCTGGATATCTGCATGCAGAGAATCATTGTTCTGTCCAACGAATGCGACGACCGTTCCTGCGCCAAAGCCTCGGCGCAAAACCTCAAACCGCCGGGTTGCATAATGAAGTGTATGTCCTTGCTGCAACAAATTCCAGGCAACCCGAATTGCGCCGTCGCGTTCCCACGGAAGAAGATAGGCAAACTGCGCTGGCCCGCCGACGACAGCTCCCGACACCGGCGGAGCCTCGGAGATTCTCTTTGCACCCGGAGGGAGAGGCGACTCAGTTGTATATGCGTCAAGCCCGTAAGCAATCGGCAACGACCAGGCGGAAACGTCGTAGAAGAATGTGTCTTTGACGGCGGCATGAGGTTCCAGAATCGCCCTGGCGAGTCTGCTTTGCGGCTGCTGGGTGGACACAAAATATGAGCGTTTCGGAAAAGTCTCCCGGGAGTTGCGTTTCGAATAATATCTCAGAACTTCGAGTGAAACCGCTTCCTGAAGTTCATGAACTTCGATTCCTTGCTTCAAGAGGAGAGAAACAAATCCGGTCGCCCGGCCGGGGTCGGCCCCGGGAGGAATAACGTAGCCTCGTGTTCGTCCGGCACCGTCCATTCCGGTTTGCCAGAATTTGGAAAAGTCCTGGAGACGTTCCTTTTTGTGTTTAACGGTCGTCTCGAGCGTTGCTATTCCTGAGACGAAATGATTCCTGGCTCTGTCCCGAAGCGAAAGTATCTGCCCGTTCAGCCGCTTGATGGCGACTCCAGCACCGCCAGCTTCCTCGTACGTCATGCCAACTGCGCCGTTGAATGTTGGCCAGGAATCGCCATAACCGGGATGGAACATGTCGAAGACTTCTCCGACAAAATACGGGATTCGCAGTTTATCGAAGGCTTCAGCATTTCCTCGCCCGTAGATTTCGCCCCACTTCATGACTTCCGGCGGAAGAGCCTGATGAAAGGGCGGAGCAGCGGGGAAAAAGAAATAAGTACTGTTGAATCCCATTTCGTGGAAATCCACATGAACATGGGGCATCCATTCACGGTAGATTTTTATCCTCGCCTGAGTTTCCTGTTGCGTTTGCCACGCCCAATCGCGGTTGAGGTCGAAAAAGTAATGGTTTGTCCGTCCTCCCGGCCAGGGTTCACGATGTTCGTAGGCATCGGGGCGGACATTCGGCGGAACTGTCGTTGTGCTGTTTGCCCACCGTACATAGCGCTCCCGTCCGTCAGGGTTTTGGGATGGGTCAATCACGATGACCACGTTGTCGAGGATTGTCTGCGTTCGTTGGTCTGTTCCGGCACATAACTGATATGCAGTCGCTATTGCAGCCTCGGGAGATGAGGATTCATTGCCGTGCACTCCATACGAAAGCCAGACAATTGCCGGAATAGTTCCTACAATCTGATCGGCTGAGGATTTTGCTTTTTGAACACGCGGGTCGGTTAAGATCAGGTTTTGCGTTCGAATCTCTTCAAGGCGTGCAAGGTTGGCAGCGGAGCTGATGAAAAGCACTTGGAGGGGCCTGTGTTCATAGGTTTCTCCGTAGATCACACGTTTTACCCTGTCGGGCGAGCCAGCCAGTTTCTCCATGTAACGCTCAAGATTGCGGTAGTCCGTAAATCTATCTCCGATTTCGTACCCGAGGACCGATTTTGGGGTCGGAACGACAGCGTTCACAGACCCTAGAGGATAGAAATCGGATTTCTGAGCGAGCATGATGGCGACGGGCAGGAAGAGGAAAACGAGAAGCTTGTTCATGCAATCTCCTTGCAAATTTTTCGAGCGCAATGTACGGGAATTTCCGTCAGATGCAACAACTCCGGCCCCTTGCTTTTCACTCAAGCAGGTAGTACGTTTTTCAACACAGCATCCGGGTGATGGACACTCAGACCTCCATACTTCTTGCCGACGACGAAGAAACGCAGCGCGAAATCCTCAGCCTCGCGCTTCAGGAAAGAGGGTTCCGGACGGTCGAAGCGGCGGATGGAGTCCAGGCGCTGGCAATCCTCCGGAAAGAGAAAGTTGACGTCATCGTTTCTGACATCCTCATGCCCCACATGGATGGCTACCGGCTCTGTTATGAAGTTCGCAGAGATGAACGACTCAAAGAACTCCCCTTCATAATCCTGACAGGTACATATATCACTCCGTCAGACGAAAAACTTGGAATGGAATTCGGGGCAAACGCATACCTGAGAAAATCCGGCTCCGTTGATGAAGTGGTTGATGCTGTCCAGCAAGTGATTCGGCAAGCGGCGAAACCCGTTCAACGGGAATCGCTCGAAGAGCTCGATGTGATGAAAGAGTACAGCGAGAGGCTTGTCGGCAAGCTTGAAGAGAAGAATGTTGAGCTCGAGCGAACAAAGGATGAGCTCTTGAAGAAAAACGTCGCACTCGAGACGATGGCCGAGGCCCTTCGTGCCGACATTGCCGAGCGCGAGCGGGCGGAAGCGGCTCTCAAACAAAGTGAAGGTCGGCTCCGGACGATTTTTGAGTCCGAGCCCGAATGCGTTAAAATTCTTGGCCGAAATTGCATTCTTCTCGACATCAATCCCGCCGGCTTGAGAATGCTTGAGGCCGATAGTATCGATGAAGTGCGGGGCAAGGCTGCTACCAACCTTGTAGCTCCGGAGTACCGGGAAGCCTTTGAAGACCTCACAGAACGTGTTTTTCGAGGCGAGACAGGAATGCTCCAATTTGAAATCATTGGTTTGAAAGGAAGGCGCAGATGGCTTGAAACCCACGCTACGCCTCTGCGGGACACTGAAGGAAGAATTTCTCAAATCCTCGGCGTCACCCGGGATATCACGGAGAGGAAGACTGGGGAAGAGGCCTTGAAAACAGCGGAAGAGAAGTATCGGAGTATTTTCGAGAATGCCGTTGAAGGGATTTTTCAGAGTACCCGCGAGGGAAGTTACATTAGTGTGAATCCAGCGATGTCGAGAATGCTCGGATATCGTTCGCCGGAAGAGCTCGTTGAGGTAGTAAAAGACATAGGAATTCAGGTGTTTGTCAATCCGTTGCGTCGCGTTGAATTTGTAAAGCTGCTTGAGGAATCGGGGGAGATTAGGGACTTTGAGTATGAAGCACGCAAGAAAGACGGCTCAAAGATCTGGGTGTCGTCGAATGCAAAAGTGGTTCATCCGTCGGACGGTCAGTTCAGGCATTACGAAGGCACGCTCGTGGATATCACGAATCGCAAGCAGTCTGAAGAGATGCTGAAGGAATTGACGCGGAAGGTTATCGAAACTCAGGAACTTGAGCGCAAACGCATTGCGCGGGAGTTGCACGACAGCATCGGGCAGATGCTCTCCGCCGTTAAGTTTCGAATACAATCGGCGGGAGAAAAAATAGTCTCTCAGAAAAGCAAGGTGTGGAAAGATCTTTCCGATGCGTGGACATTGTTGGAGCAGTCGATTCACGAAGTGCGCAGGGTGTCGCATAACCTTCGGCCGAGCATTCTTGACGACCTCGGGCTGGTTTCTGCGGTGAGAAATATGTGCGAGGAATTCGCCGACCGCACGAGAATCAAGGTCAAGCTCAAGAGCTCCCGCTTCCCACAGCGATTGTTGCCCGAGGTGGAATTGTCTGTGTTTCGTATCATCCAGGAGGCGCTGAATAATGTCGAACAGCACTCGCGTGCAACGCATCTTGCGCTTCAGATTCAGAAAAAGAACTCTCATCTTATGGTCACGATCAAAGACAACGGGAGGGGTTTTGATCCTCAAGGTTCGTACAGACAGAGGTCCAAAGCAAGGGGATTCGGGCTCGAGGGCATACGCGAAAGGGTTTCAACGCTAGGAGGTCAACTCGATGTTCGCGCCGCGGCAAACAAGGGAGTCCACATATCCATAGAAATCCCGCTACGGAACATCCCCACGAAAACACGCTGACCGATGGCACGTCCGGCACACATAAAGATTCTTCTCGTTGATGACCATCCGATTGTTCTCTCTGGATTGAGAAACGCTCTTTCCACGCATCCTCGATTCGAGATTGTCGGAGATTCGGGCGATGGGGCAATGGCAATCGAGAAGGCCAAGGAATTGAATCCGGACATTATCTTGATGGACATCAGCCTTCCGGGAATGAACGGGCTCGAAGCGACAAAAGTTCTCAAGAAAGAAGTGAAAAAGGCGAAGGTCATCATTTTGACCATGCACAACAATAAAGAATATGTGATGGAGATTATTCGCTCCGGGGCGTGGGGGTACATCCTCAAAGATACATCTCCGGCCGAACTCTCACGCGGCATTGAGCGTGTTTATAAAGGAGAGACCTTTTTCAGTCCGAGCGTTTCGCAGATCTTCATCGATAATTACGTCAAGCATTCCGGAAGGGTGCAACATCAGGAAGTGAAGCATCTCACGCAACGAGAAACGCGCATTGTGTCACTCATCGGATACGGCCTCGGACGCAAGGAAATTGCTCAGCGCATGCGATTAAGCGTACGAACGGTGGACTCTTACCGGTGGCGCATCATGAAGAAATTGAAAATGCGAAGACTCGCCGACCTCGTTCGTTTTGCGATTAAGGAAGGATTTGTTGACGTGCGATAATGGGTATTGGTTGTCTCCCACTATTCCCTGTATTGAACCTCCTCGTAAGTAGACTTCCCATCGTTCTTTAGACCGAATCTGTAGGTAAATTACCTACACTGTCGAATCCGTACATTACCGCATTGATTTTCCCGCCAGTATAACATTTCTTTATCCTCATACGTAGCAGTTTAGACGTGCAACATGTAATCCCTAGGGGGCAGGGTTCATGCAACGTCTTTCCACAAGCACCGCTATACAGGGGGCATCAATTCTTTGGCGTTGGTTGAGGGGTGGCCATCAGCTTCTGGCATCTCGTCCGACTTCCTCATTTCGTTTCGAATTTCATCTTTTCAATTCTCTCGACCAACGACAACAAGCTTGGCGTGAACGCGCACGTCGTAAAAACCCGTGGTGTTTAATGAGTTTGACAGGCGGTGAGTGATCTTTGTTTATCCGGGCTGTGCTGAACGAAGCTCTGCCCGGAGGCGCAAAAAGTGAAGCAATGATTGCCATAAACCAAACTGAAGAATGAATTCTGAGTCCACAACGTCCCTGCGCATTCTTCACCTCGAGGACAACTCGAACGACGCGAGGTTGATTCGCGCCGTCCTTGAATCGGACGGCATCCAGGCCGACACAATCCATGTGGACAAGGAAAGAGAATTCATTGCCGCCCTCGACAAAGGTAGTATTGACATTATTCTCTCCGATTATTCTTTGCCTTCCTACGACGGTTTGACGGCGTTGAAAATTGCAAAAAGCATGCGGCCGGAGATACCGTTTATTTTTGTTTCGGGAACGATCGGTGAAGAGCGTGCAATTGAAGCTGTGCGGAATGGGGCGACCGATTATGTTGTGAAGGAACGGCTGACGCATCTCTCATCCGTTATCCGGCGGGCGATGCGGGAGAAGGAAGAGCACGTGAAAAGGCTCAACGCAGAGAAGTCCCTGCGCGAGAGCGAAGAACGATTCAGAGCCCTGGTTGAGCACAGTTCAGATGGCATTACGCTTATCAGTGCAGAAGGGAATATCCTCTACGCGGGGCCTTCAACGCAGCGCATTGTGGGGTATGCAAAAGAAGAGTTTGAAGGGCGCAATGCATTTGACTTTGTCCATCCCGCCGACCGTCAGCGAACCAAAGTTCTTTTGGGGGACCTCGTGCACTCGCCCGGTAAGACGGTCTCGACCCATTTCCGTTTCAGGCACAAAAACGGCTCCTGGAGGTGGATGGAGGGTACGGGAAACAATTTGCTGCACAACGCGGTTGTGCAAGCGATTATTGTAAACTACCGGGACATTACTGAAAGAAAAGAGGTGGAGGAAACCCTTCTTATCAGCGAGGCAAATCTTTCCGCATCGCAACGGATCGCCCACCTGGGAAGCTGGGAGCTCGACCTGCTGAACCTCGAAGATGTCGACATGAATCCTCTGCGTTGGTCGGATGAAGTGTTCCGGATTTTTGGCCACGAGCCGCGTTCGTTTGAGCCGTCGAATGAAAAGTTTTTTGCCGCAGTGCACCCCGAGGACAGAGAGAAGATTCGCAAAGCGGTTGCACGCACTTTGAATGAAGGAATGCCGTACAGAATCGAACACCGGATCATCCTTCCGGATGGTTCAGAAAGGATCGTCCTCGAGCAGTCGGAGGTTATCCACAGCGGCGGCAAACCTCTGAAGATGCTCGGCACGGTTCTCGATATTACTGAACGAAAACGCGCAGACGAGATCCTCCGACAGTCCGAGGAAAATTACCGGAGTTTGTTCGAGAGCGCGCGGGATGCCATTTTCACGCTCTCAGTAAACGGCGTGTTCACAGCGCTGAATTCGGCTTTTGAGCGAATGACAGGATGGAGTCGCCAGGAATGGCTCGGGAAGACGTATTCCGACATTCTCCATCCCGACGACCGCAGTCTGGCCATTGAATCATTCCGAAGAGTTTTGCAGGGAGAGAATCCACCGCTTCATGAATACCGCATCCGGTCCAAGGATGGCAGATACGGAATTGGCGAGTTCACCACGACTCCGCAAATACGTGACGGCAAGGTGATTGGTTTGCTCGGTGTAGCGCGCGACGTGTCGGACCGGAAGAAACTCGAAGAAAAACTGAGACACGCACAGAAGATGGAAAGTATTGGCACACTTGCGGGAGGCATCGCACACGACTTTAACAACATCCTGGGCATAGTCCTGGGTTACATCACCATTCTCAGAAGAGGTGTGGAACCCGCGCAGATGTCGGAAATCATGTCGGCAGTGGAAGTTGCGGTACAACGCGGGGCTCAGCTCGTCAAGCAAATCCTTACGTTTGCACGCAAGTCCGAAGTGTTGGTGAAGCCGACGAACGTGAATTCCATTGTTGAAGAGTTGCTGCAAATGATCAACCAGACGTTTCCCCGGAACTTGAACTTGAAA
>CAYNRS010000057.1:0-8023 GCA_964399565.1 uncultured Ignavibacteriaceae bacterium | reverse complement strand
ACTTCAGAGAGATTACCGGGCGCAAGAAATCAGAGCAACTCCAATCCGCATTATATGATATTGCGCTTTCTGCGCGAAGCGCGACGCAACTTGACGATCTCTACAAAAACGTGCACAGAATTATCCAGGGCGTTATGCCCGCACCTAATTTCTACATCGCACTGTATGATGCAAAGTCTGACCTAATAAGTTTTCCGTATTTCATTGATGAATTCGACAAGGAAGCACCGTCAGATTTTGTCAAATCGGGTAAAGGTTTGACGGAGTACGTCCTACGGACGTCCCGAAGCCTTCTGTGCGATAGCAAGAAAGATGAAGAACTACGAAAAAGCGGCGAAGTTGAAATGGTTGGACCGACTTCTGCAGTCTGGCTGGGCGTTCCCCTGATTGCGAAAGGAAACACTATCGGGGTCATGGCAGTTCAGCATTACACAGATCCGAGAGCTTATTCTTTGAAGGAACAACAAATTCTTGAATTTGTGTCTGCAGAGGTTGCTGACGCCATCGAAGACAAGAGAGTGGCAGAAGCTCTCCGGCAATCAGAAGAACGGTTCTCGAAGGCTTTCCGGTCGAGCCCGGACTCAATTGCGATAACAACACTTCGCGGAGGACATATCATTGAAATCAACGAGGGATTCCAACGCGTCCTGGGATTCAAACGGGAAGAGGTCGTCGGAAAAACGACGATTGAAATAAACATCTGGGGAGAAATTGAAAACAGAAAAGAGTTCGTTCGAAACCTGGAACGGGATGGCTTTGTACGGGATATGGAAGTAAAACTGCATAAAAAGTCGGGCGAAGTCCGCATTTGCCTCCTCTCGGGGGAACGAATTGCCCTCGGAGGCGAGCCCTGTGTCGTGTCAATTGCAAGAGATATCACAGAACGCAAGGCTGCGGAGGAACGACTTGCCCACCAGGCAATGGTGCTTGAGAACGTCACCGACGCAGTGATCTCGGTGGATGTCAGCGGCAACATCAGTTATGCAAACCCCGCAGCAGAGAGACTCTATCATCGTCAAATCGATGAGCTGGTTGGAAAGCCAATCGGCAGTGCCGTTCCGACGAGGTTCCCGGAGAATATTGGCAATGAATTTGCTCAGTATCTTCGGAAAAATTTGTTTTGGCAGGGTGAAGTCAAGCAATTCACAAAAGAGGGAAACGAGCTTGACATCGAGCTCTCTGCAGCACTCATCAGAGATTCGCGGGGAATTCCTGTCGGTTTTGTCGGCATTCATCACGATATCGCTGACCGAAAAAGGGCTGAAAAAGCGATAGCTGAAAGTGAAGAGCGATTCCGGTCCCTTGCTCAAAATTCTTCGGATGTGATAACCTTGATAGATGCCTCTGGAATTATAGCATATGATAGCCCGTCCATTCAAAGGACTATGGGTTATACACCAGAAGAGCGCAAAGGAACAAAGGCGTTCGGCTTGATTCATCCTGATGACGTTGTACGGATGAAGGGAGCTTTTCAAAGGGTCCTTGAGAATCCAAAAGAGAATGTCTTTGAACGTTGCCGCGTGAGGCACAAGAACGGTTCCTGGCGGTGGATCGAAGTAACAGGTTCGAACCAACTCAATGTTCCCAGTGTGCGAGCTGTGGTTACGAATGCTCGCGACGTTACCGAGCGTGAACAAGCCGAAGAGGCAGTTCGAACCTCTGAATTGCGATTCAGGCGCGTGTGGGAGAAATCGAATGATGGGATGCGGATCGTAGATGAGGATGCCAACATTGTCATGGTCAATGAGGCCTTCTGTCGTATGACAAACAAGGCGAGAGAGGATTTGGAAGGGTCGTACTATGGCGTCATGTATGACGCGCGCACGTTGGATCCCGTTGAAGTGAGCAAAAAAACTATTCGAGATCGAATAAAAAGTCAAACACTAAGAGATACGACGCAAGCTGAGCTTACCCTCTGGGACGGTCGAAAGCGCTGGTTCGAAATCTCAAATTCCTTTGTTGAACTCGAAGGCAGCCGGCCGGCAATTCTCAGTATTTTCCGCGATACCACAGAACGCAAACATGCTGAAAATGCCCTGAGAGAATCTGAGGAGAAGTTTTCAAGAGCATTCCAATCGAGTCCGGTTGCAATGACGATCACCAAATTGAAGGATAATCGACAAATTGAAGTGAACAGTGCGTATGAGAGGTTGTCGGGCTATCACCGGGAGGAAGTCGTGGGACGCAGTGTTCTTGATTTGAAGACATGGGCTTTTCCAGAAGAAAGAGAGCGCATGATTCGCCTCCTGGAAGCGGATGGAGCCGTGAGGGATCTTGATTTTGAGTTCCGCTCGAAGAATGGAAAAACGCATTCATGCCGAATATCCGCTGAACTGGTTGACTTGGCCGGTGAACGATGCATGCTTTCTGCGATTGTTGACTTAACGCAGCGCAAGGAGGCAGAAGCGGCCCTTCGGCAAAGCGAGGAGAGATTTCGGCTTGTCGCGCAAGCAACACAGGACGCGATCTATGACTGGGATTTTGAAGAGGACACTGTGTGGAGGAATGACAATTATCGTCAACTGTATGGTTCCCCCGAACAGTTGTCGAAGAGGCCAAAATGGTGGCAGGAGCACATTCATCCGGACGATCGAAAGCGGGTTTTGGAGAGTATCGAGAAATTCTTTAGAGGTGAAGATGATACCTGGACTGACGAATATAAATTCCTTCGTTTAGATGGCACATTTGCGTACGTGATTGATAAAGGATTTCTCGTTCGTGATCTTGAGAAGAAGCCCAAAAGAATGATTGGAGCTATCACGGACATCACTGAGCGTAAAAAGGCTGAGGAAGCGCTTAGAGAAAGTGAGAAAAGGTACCAGGTGTTAGCTGAAGTTTCCCCAGCCGGTATTTTCCGGACGGACCCCTTTGGTTCAACAACGTACGTGAACCCAAGATGGTGCGAGATTTCCGGAATGACCTATGAGGAAGCATTAGGCGATGGATGGCTCAAGGCGGTGCACAATGAGGACCGCCAACGGCTTGCATCCGAATGGAAAAAAGCAGCTACCGAACATCGTAATTCACTTGCTGAGTATCGGTTCAAGCTGCCCGAGGGTAAGATTTCTTGGGTCATCGGTCAAACCGCGCAAGAAACCAACTCCGCCGGCCAGGTCACGGGGTACGTAGGAGCGATTACAGATATCACCGCACGCAAACTTTCCGAAGAAGAATTGAGACAATCGAGAAGGCAACTCCAATATTTCTCCGAACGCCTTGAGAATTTGCTCGATGAAGAACGGAAACGGCTTTCGCGCGAGATTCATGATGAATTAGGCCAATTATTAACTATATTAAAGTTCGATATTAGTTGGATATCCTCAAAGATTCACAATGGTCCAAAAGGATTCGATCAGAAACTGGAATCCCTTATTGCCACTGTCAACACTGCGCTGAGTGCCGTCAAACGGATTGCCCGCGAACTGCGTCCTCCCCAACTTGAGGCGCTTGGACTTGCTGGAGCTCTTCAGTGGGATGCAAGGCAGTTTGAAAGCAAGACAGGAATCAAGACACTACTGAAAGTGAAGCCCGAGAACCTGCAATTGTCAGTTGAGCAAAGCGTGGCTATTTACAGAGCATTTCAAGAGGCACTTACGAACGTCGGGCGTCACTCAGGTGGAACCGAAGTGAGAGTCGACCTAAGGTTGGAAAACGGCAACGTGGCAATGACGGTACGGGATAATGGCCGCGGAATCTCTCGAGCGGAAACAATGAAGGTGGATTCTTTCGGACTCGTTGGAATGCGCGAGCGCGTTAGACAATGGAACGGTAACATCTCTATCGACGGGATACCCAATCAAGGCACAACGATTTCGATCACAATGCCGGTGAGTACGAAAAAGTCATGATCCATGTCCTCATCGCCGATGACCATCCTGTTGTCCGGAGAGGCCTGAAAGACATACTTGCCGGCGCCTCTGACATCCAGGTGAAAGGAGAAGCTTCCAACGGAAAGCAACTTCTCAGCCTGATGGGTGAACAGGAATTCGATGTCGTTTTACTGGACATTACAATGCCGGAAATGGACGGTCTGGAAGCCATTGGCAGAATCAAGGCCGAGCACCCCGATGTTGCCGTCCTCGTACTGAGTATGAACCCGGAGGAGATCTTTGGTCTTCGAGCGCTTAAGCTGGGCGCGTCCGGCTATCTCAACAAAGACAGCGCACCCGAACAATTGGTCAATGCGGTTCGCAAGGTGTCATCGGGGAAAGTTTTTGTATCACCTCTCCTTGCGGATGCCCTCGCCTCCCATGTCAGCAAGGGCACGGCTTCCTTGCCGCATGAACAACTCTCGAATCGAGAATATCAGGTAATGATTATGATTGCTAAGGGGAAATCGCTCAAACAGATAGCAAACGAGCTTTCACTGAGCGTGAAAACGATTGGCACACATAGGTTTAATATTCTGAGAAAAATGAAGTTCGAAAACAACGCTCAGATTGTCACCTACGCCCTTCAGAACGGGCTGCTTTCATAAGTTAGCGTCTCCTTCCGCTGTTTTCCGTTTTGTTCGGCTGACCCTGCTCTTTTTCGGCCCTCAGGCTGATTTGCAAAAATCGGTCTAGGAAATTTCCTACTCTCAGAGGGTAAATTCCTTACTCCACCTCGAAGCCCTCTCATAGCGTCTCCTCATTCGCTTCTCCTTAAAGGCTCAGAATATTCTCACTAGCAAATGAGTGCTCTCCCGATTTTCCGGAGGCCCTTCAGTGTGTATATTTGTGCCGACTTTTTTGTGATGATTCGCACAGTAAAGACTAAACAATGAATTTATCGAATAGCGTTGACCGCCTCGTCTTGACCCAGCAGAAATCCGCTCATTTGAAATCCGGATGCCTGCGCGGTCTACTCTCCGGGACACATCCTGATGTCCAAGACGAGGCGTGCCTGCCTTTGAAAGAGGCCGGACAGCATTCGTTCGAAAGTTATTCAAGAACTGACAAACGTATTTACCATTAACATTATTCAATCCGGAGCATCTATGAATTGGTTATCTAATCTCAAACTGCGAACGCAAATCATGGTGGTATTTGGCGTCATCGCCTTCTTTTCGATCATTGTGGCGGGCATGAGTGTTCGTAACGCCTTGAACATGAGTTCGTCGATGGACCAGATGGTTGCCTACAATGTCGGCCATCTCCAGAAGGTTAACAGGCTGGGCATAGCGTTTCAAAGGATGCGCGGCGATTTCATGCTGATGATTATTTCGAGAACAAGCGATGAAGTGAAAACGTACGCGGCGCAATGCAAGGCGCGCAATCAGGAAGTTGACCAGATTGCCAATGAATTGATGAACGTGCTCGACGGCGAAGAAAAGGACTTCCTGCAACAGTTCATAAAAGAAACAAAAAAGTTCGCGGAATATCGTCAGACCATTGAGATGTTTGCGAGTGCAGGCAGAATTGAAGATGCGAGGTTGATTGTGTTTGAAGAAGTGGAGAAAGTCCGGGACCTCATGCAGGAGCAGCTCAACAGCCTGTCGGGGCATATTGAGAGAGACGGGGAGAAGACCGCGGAGGGCGGAAGGGCCGTATCGAATCTCACTGTGCTGACCACTGCCGTCGCAAGCGGATTAGGGTTCTTCGTGGTCATCGTGCTCGGTTTGTTCGTCGTCCGTTCCGTAACGATGCCCCTGAACCACCTGGTGGAAGCCATCGATAACGCCAATCTGAACACAGCTTTTGGTTCCGACCGAAAGGACGAAATCGGAGGGCTCATGCGGTCCGTCGACGCTTTTATTCGAACCATTAAAGAAACACTTCTGCGCGTGGTGGAAGCCTCGGCTGCGGTCGCAAGTGCAACGGCTGAAATCTCCTCGAGCACTGAGCAAATGGCCGCGGGGGCTCAGCAACAAAGCTCTCAGGCGTCGGATGTTTCAACGGCGGTTGAGGAAATGACCAAAACAATTTTTGAGAACTCAAAAAACGCCAGTTCAACTGCAGAGACTGCAAAACTCGCAAAAAACGCTGCTGAACAAGGCGGCAAAGTCGTCGACGAATCGGTCGTCGGCATGAAAAGAATTGCCGACACGGTCAGGAAATCGGCGGAAACCGTACGGACGCTGGGCAAATCGAGCGACCAAATCGGCAGAATCATCTCCGTTATCGATGACATCGCAGACCAGACAAACCTCCTGGCGCTGAATGCGGCGATCGAAGCTGCACGCGCCGGCGAACAGGGACGAGGGTTTGCGGTGGTTGCGGACGAAGTGCGAAAACTCGCTGAACGAACGACAAAAGCCACAAAAGAAATTGCGGATATGATTCAAAGGATTCAGGCTGACACGAACGATGCCGTCAGTTCGATGGACCAGGGGACAAAAGAAGTTGAACAGGGAATCAAACTTGCCGACGCCGCCGGAAATTCACTTCGGCAAATTGTACAAATCTCGCAACAAGTAACGGATATGGTGGCCCAAATTGCCTCTGCCTCCGAACAACAAGCCGGTGCAAGTGAGGAAATCTCGAAAAGCGTCGAAGGGATTACGACGGTGACGCAGGAAACGTCAAGCGGAATCCAACAGATCGCGCGAACAGCTGAAGACCTTAATCGCTTGACCGAGAACCTGCAACAGCTCATGGGCAAATTCAAGTTCTCCGATGAGCAACAGGCCAGCGAAAGGGCGATCACTGCCGCGCCCGCAACTCAGAGGCACTTCCACAACGAGCATCGGTTGAGAGATAAGTCAGCTTCAAAAGTGAGGAGATCCTTCGCAGGAATTCGCGGAAACGGTCACAAAGATGAAACAATCAAGTCCGAAGGCCGGTAGGAAGGACGCGACGTCATGACAATGGGCAAGCAACTAACGAATCCACCAAACCAGGGCCGTCGCCAGGAGCAAATGCACTTGGTCAGCTTTGTCATCGGCGCTGAGGAATTTGGAGTCGACATCCTAAAAGTGCGGGAGATCAACAGAATTTCCGAAGTAACCCGTGTGCCGAACGCTCCGGAATTCATCAGCGGAGTTATTAACCTGCGTGGAAAAGTGATTCCGATTGTCGACTTGCGTACGCGTTTCGGCTTCACGAAGAAAGAAGCGGACAAGCACACGCGGATCGTCGTCGTTGAAATGGCCGGCAGGGTTGTCGGGTTCATCGTTGACGCCGTTCGCGAAGTGCTGAGAATATCAGACGGCATTGTAGAGCCCCCGCCGCAGATGGTTGCGGGAATAGGGTCGGAGTACATCACGGCGGTCGCAAAACTCGATGACCGTTTGCTGATCCTTCTGGACCTTGAACAGATTCTGCTCAACAAGGAGCTGCACAGCCTGCCGTCGGAACCAGAATCGAAAGAATTGGTTATTTCGTAACCATGTCACCATCGCTAAAAGAGAATTCACGTACTCAGCAAAAATCTGAAGTTGTTCTGAATAATCACCAATACATTCAACACTATCACACTACATAAGGAAAACACACAATGTTCATAAAAACCATGGTTTTCACGGGATTCATCCTGTCCGCAACGCACATGGGGCTTGCTCAGTATGAAAACAACGCAACGCAGGAAAAAGGTGCGCTTGAAGAGCTCCCCGGTATCATCAAACTCGTGACACCGGAATATCCGCCTTCGGCAAAAGCTTCCGGGCTCGAAGGAACGGTGTGGATAAAGGTCTGGGTTGGCAAGGACGGTTCTGTCAAAGAAGCGATTGTTGAGAAAAGCGACAAGGAAGTCTTCAATCAGACTGCCCTTTCAGCTGCCACCCAATGCAAGTTCTCGCCAGCAAAGATGAATGGAACGCCGGTCGACATCTGGGTGAAGATCCCATTTATCTTCCGTAAAGCACAAAGCTAAACTATCAACTTGTCCCCGAGGCTAACATGAGTCCGGAAATCAAACAACATATTGCACAACTTCTGACCGGCGTCGACCCTGATCTTCGCCGACAGGCAGCCGAATGCCTTGGTGCGGTGGGCGATGAGCAGATGAGTTCTATGCTGGTCGAAGCCCTCGCAGACGAAAACAAGGGGGTCCGGGAAACCGCCGCAGAGGCAATCATGCGGATTGGAACACCGTTCGCAGCACA